>CAZSQF010000001.1:0-53638 GCA_964608935.1 uncultured Actinomycetota bacterium
GACCGAGGAGGCCAGCGTGTGGCAGGTGAGGACGCACCCTCGCCGGCACCACCAGGTGGCCCGCGAGACGTCGGGAGCGTGGGAGAGCGCCCCGGCGGCTGAGGCTGCGCCGGCGGGAACGAGGCTCCTCGACCTGCTGCGCGACCTCGTCGATCGGCTCGTCGGCCGCCCCGTGGACGAGCTCGACGAGGTCGGCATCGACCGCGAGCTGGGAGCCGTCGAGGACACGATCCGCCGGCTCGAGGCGCGCCGCTGCCGGCTCGTAGCCGCCGCCGCGACCGCGAGGCCGCCCGTGCCGCCGCATCGGCGCGGCAAGCCGGAGAGGACGAGATCCGCGCCCGCGAACGGGCGCGCCGTGAGACCGGTGAGCGGCTCGCCGAGCAGCACCGCTGGACCCGATCCGATGCCCAGCGCAACCTGCGGACGGGTCAGGAGATCGGCCGCAACCCCGGTCCGGCCCAGGCCGCGTTCGACGCTGGTCGGCTCCCGCCCCGCCACGCTCAGCTGCTCGCCGACGTCCTCAGGCATCTCGTGGGTGCACAGCGCGAGGAGGCGGAGCAGCGGCTGCTGGCCGCCGCGAACGACGAGGACGCGGTGACCTTCGGGCGCACCTGCCGGCGGCTGCTCGCCGAGGTCGATCCCCCCGCGGCAGAACAGGACGAATCGCGTCGGCACGCACGCCAGCGTGCCTCAGTCACCCCGACCGACGACGGCATGCTGGCCATCTCGGGGCTGCTCGCCGGCCTCGACGCCGAGACGTTCGCCACCGCCGTGCACGCCTACCGGCGGCCCGACGAGCCCGGCGAGCATCGCCGTCCCGAACAGCGGACCGCCGAGGCGATGGTCGAGATGGCTCGCGCCGCGCTGCGCGCCGGCGACGCACCCGAGCAGCACGGTGTCCGGCCGCACGTCACGGTCATGGTCGACTGGGCGACGGTGCTCGCGGACGGTGGCGTCGCCGAGACGACCTGGCTCGGCCCCGTGCCGTACGCCGAGGTGCGGCGCCTGCTCGCCGATTGTGGCGTGGGACGGCTGCTGGTCGACCCCGACGGCGTCCCGGTCGAGGCCGGCGAGGAGGTCCGCACGGTCCCAGCGGGGCTGTGGCGGACCCTGCAGGCCCGCGATGGTGGCTGCATCGCCGAGGGCTGCACCGCGCCAGCCGGATGGTGTGACGTGATGCACGTCGGCACACCGTTCCGGTTCGGTGGGCGTCTGACCCCGGCCACCGCGGCCCTCGGCTGCCGACGCCACCACCGCCAGTACGACCGGTACGGCTGGCGGATCGAGTGGAGCGACCGCCGGCCCGTACTGCGACCACCACCCTGACTCTCCCGCCCCGGCGCCCGGCGGCCTCCGCCACCGGGCGGCTGTGGCATGCCGACGCCCGGGCGTGGGGCCTGCAACGGCGGGCTGTCGCCTCGCGGCAGCCTGTGGGCACAGACGTCCTGCCCCCGATCTCCGCCGCGCCGTCGCGCCATCCACAGGCAGGAACCGAACGGCTCCGGGGTGGCGACCGACGGCATTTATCGTCCGTTGCCTCCCCGGGTGAGGGGTGGGACCATGGCCGTCGACGAACGGCGCCGCCGCGGGTTGTTCCAGGCAGCGGCCCAGACGTTCGGGCAGGAGCACGCCGAGACGATGTTCGAGCTGTTCCCACCGTCGTCGTCGGAGCTCGCGCTGCGCTCCGACGTCGTAGCCTTGCGTGCCGACGTCGACGGGCTGCGAGCCGACGTCGACGGGCTGCGAGCCGACGTCGACGGGCTGCGAGCGGAGGTCGACGGGCTGCGTACCGACGTCGAGGGGCTCCGGGGACGGGTCGACGCCCTGTCCACGATCATGGGCGAACGGTTCGCTGCGATGGATCAGCGCTTCGACGACCAGCACCAGTTCCTGGAGGCGCGCCTCGGCGGGTTGCGCGACGAGCTGGTGGCCGCGTTCCGCGGTGAGCTGGTCACCACCGTCGCCGGCCAGACCCGGGCCGTGATCGTCGCGGTCGCCACCGCGACGTTCGGGATCGGCGGGCTCGCGGTCACTCTCGCGCAGGTGCTGTAGCCGGGCTCGGTCCGCTACGGGCCCAGGGGACGCACGCCCAGCCCGTGGATGTCGTTCAGCACCTTGTCGTCCGCACCGTGGACGACCTCCGGCTCGAACACCCGCAGCGTGCGGCCGCTCGGGGCGTGCATGACGGCGACACCCGGCTGGGTGCCGCTGGCGGCGTGCGGGGCCCCCGAGATCGGCTCGGGTCCACGCTGGCTGACGTAGACCAGCCGCCCGTCCGGCGAGAAGTCGAGGATGTCGGGCGTGTCGGCGATGGCGGGGATGTCGCGCACGACCTTGAAGGTCCGGGCGTTGATGATCAGGCCGTTGTCCGAGTTGCGGTTGACGGCCCACAGCCGCTTGCCGTCGGGCGAGAACCGCAGCCCGTGGGCGTCCAGGCCGCGGGCAGAGTCGGTCTGCAACAGCTCCTTGGACGCGACGTCGATGACGTACCACTCGCCGTCGGTGTCGGCGACGCCCGGACCATCCGACACCTGCCCGCTCCAGTTGGCGACCGCGTGCTGGCCGTCGGGGCTGATGTCGATGCCGCAGTTGGCCTTGACCTCGGACGGGTCCCACGCCGCCGTGACCGCCGGCGGGTCGGCGTCGAGGTCGATCACGAACAGCGCGCCGTCGCGCCAGCCCGGGCCGAGCGTGACCCACGCCTCGGTGGCGCCGTCCTCGGTCACGCTGTACTGGTGGCAGACCGGCGAATACGAGGTGTAGGCGAAGTCCGCGGTCGGATCGACGTCGGGGTCCACGGGCCGCCATCCGGCGTTGCTCGCCTCGGTCTCCGCCAGCAGGTCGGCCACGTCCAGTGCCGTGTCGATCTCGAAGCTCGGCGCGTCGAGGTCGAGCACGATCTCGACGAGCTGGTCGGTGCCGAGGGCGGCGACCCACACCGCCGAGTCGTCGGGCGTGACCGCGGCCATGTGGCTGCCGCCGCCGGTGCCCAGGACCTCGACGACCTCCTTGGCCTCGGCGTCGATGACGATCGTGGCCGCGCCAGCGGTGGCCGCGACGAACGCGAACCGGTGCGCGGAGTCGAAGTCGATCATGTGGGGAACGGTGGCGTCGCCGCCCGGCGTGTGCTGAAAGTCTCCGGCCGCGAGGGCGGCAGGGGCGACGTCGATCGTCGCGATGTCGTCCCCGCGCTCGTCGAGCACGTGGATGAGGTCGGTGCCCTGGTCGAGCATCCACACCTCGTGCGGTGCGCTCGACGGCAGCCCGGCGGGGGGTCCGGTGTCCTGCGCGCCGGCCGGCGCTCCGACCGCGGCTGCCAGCAGCGCCACCCCCAGGACCAGGCTCGTCGTGCGGCGGTGGGGGACGGTCGTGACCATCGGGGGTTCCTCGGCTGTCGCTCGCAGGCTGACGGCGGACCACCCAACCCGTCGCGGCCGAGGACCGGAAGCGGTCGGGTACCCAACCGTGCGAACCCCGCCGTGACTCCCCACGCCCTGACGGCCGGGCGTCGCGGCGCGGGCACGACCTTGCCTTGTGTGGCCGGCGGTGTCAGGCTGACGCCAGGGGAGGGCCAGCGTGGAGTACATCCAGCTCGTCCGGCGCGGCGAGGCCGGCGAAGGGTTCAGCCAGGCTGCCGAAGCTGCCGTGTCGTGGGTGACCGACAACGCGATGCTCGTGGCCCTCGTGGCGCTCGGTGTCGTCCTCGCCTACTTCGCCTGGCGTGGGCTGACCCGGGCGTAGGCGCAGCGCCACCCCTCCTCCTCGATGCGCCGCGGTGCCCGGCTGACGTAGGTTGCGAGCACGTCGTCCCGCCGCCGAGGAACGAGAGCCCCGTGTGCCGGAGCATCAAGACCCTTCGTCCGCCCTTCACCGAGACCGTCACCGACGCCGACGTCCGGGCCGCCGCCCTGCAGTACGTCCGCAAGGTGTCGGGCTTCCGGGCGCCGGCCGCCCACAACGTCGCCGCGTTCGAGCGCGCGGTCGACGAGGTCGCCGCCGCCACCGAGCGGCTCCTCGGCGACCTCGTCGTCCGTGGCGCCGGGGCCCGGAGCTAGCCCCCGGTGCCCATTGGGGACAAACCACCGGCTGGCGCCGAGTTGGAGCCGAGCGCATGACCAGGCGACCGACGCTGGTCCACCTGACCACGGTGGACATGTCGCTGGCCCTGCTGCTGCTGCCCCAGCTGGTGGGCTTCCGGGACGCGGGGTACGACGTCGTGGGCGTGTCGGCCCAGGGGCCCCACGTGGCAACGCTCGGGCAGCACGGCATCCGGCACGTGCCGCTGTCACGCTCGACCCGGGCGGCGGACGTGCGGGCCGATCTCGCCACCGCCCGCGAGTTCGTCGCGATCTGCCGGCGCCTCCGCCCCGACATCGTCCACACCCACAATCCCAAGCCAGGGGTGTATGGCCGCATCGGCGCACGCCTCGCCCGCGTCCCACACGTCGTCAACACGGTTCACGGGCTGTACGCGCTGCCCGAGGACCGGTGGCCCAAGCGGGCGGTGGTCTACGGCCTCGAGCGGCTCGCCGCCACCTGCTCGGACGCCGAGCTGGTCCAGAACCCCGAGGACCTGCCGGTCCTGCGCCGGCTGCGCATCCCCGAGCGCAAGCTGCACCTGCTCGGCAACGGGGTCGACCTGACCCGGTTCGACCCGCAGCGTCACGCCGGCGCACGGGAGCAGGTCCGGGCCGAGCTCGGCATCGCCCCGGACGAGGTGGTGGTCGGGCTGATCGGGCGCCTGGTGGCCGAGAAGGGCTACCGGGAGGTGTTCGCGGCTGCGCGCCGGCTGCGCGCCCAGCATCCACAGGCCCGGTTCGTCATCGCCGGTCCGGCCGATCCGGACAAGGACGACGCCATCACCGACGCCGAGCTCGACCGCGCCGCCGTAGACGCCGGCGTCCGGCTGCTGGGCATGCGCGACGACGTCGAGCGGCTGTACGCGGCGATGGACCTGTACGTGCTCGCGTCGCACCGGGAAGGGTTCCCGCGCTCGGCGATGGAGGCGGCCGCGATGGGGCTGCCGATCGTCGCGACCGACATCCGCGGTTGCCGTCAGGTCGTCGACCACGACATGACGGGGCTGTTGGTCCCGGTCCGCGATCCGGACGCGCTCGCGGTCGCGATCGAGGCGCTGGTTGCCGACGACGAGCGTCGCTGCGCCATGGGACGCGCAGCCCGACGCAAGGCGGTCGCAGAGTTCGACGACCGCCGGCAGATCGCGATCACCCTCGACGTCTACCAGCACCTGCTCGCCGGGTGAGCGCGAGCCCACCGCCCCGACGGTCGCCCTTGCGCCACTGATCGCAACACCCCGAACGGTGGACACATCGTGCCACGCGCCCTCCAGTGACGTATGGTCTCATTCTCAACTGCTGGCGGGGGTCGTCATGGCGGAGTCGTCGAACGTTGGTTCGGGCACCGACCCGGCCTCTACGGACGAGGGTCGGCTGGACCGCCGCGGGTTCATCCGCGCGACCGCAGCGGCCTCCGGCGCCATCTGGATCGCCCCGACCGTGACCGGGATGGGGATCGTGCCAGCGTACGCGGTCGGCACGCCCCCGCCCGACGAGGACGAGGACGACGACAACGGCAACGGCGTCGACAACGGCAACGGCGTCGACAACGGCAACGGCGTCGACGAGCCAAGGGACGTCGTCGACGAGGACGACGACAACGGCAACGGCATCAGCCGGCGGCGGGCCCGGGAGGAGGAGCCCGAGGCCGAGGTCGAGCCGCAGGTGCTCGATCGTGAGCCCGACGACGTCCTCGTCGGGGACGTCCCCGAGGCGGCCGCGCCCGAGGCGGCCGCGGTGCAGCCGGTCTCCCAGGAGGAGCAGATCCCCCGGACCGGCGCCGACACGGCACGCCTGCTCGGGCTCGGCACCGCCGCCGTGGCGGGCGGGGCCGCGGTGCTCCGCGCCAGCCGCGACGGGGACGAGGCGGACACCGAGGCGACATAGCCGCGCCGCGCCCACGTGCTTGCGGTCTTCACCGAGCAGGAGCGGTGTTAGCCGCGGGCCCCGAACCGCTTGGCAGTGGCGACGATCCGTTCGTAGGTGCGTTCCGGGCCGAGGTTGCCGGTCAGCTTGGCGGCGAAGAACGGCAACGGGTCGGTGCCTCGCACCGGGATCCGGTGCAAGGCCAGCGGGTCCGTGTCGGGATGGTTGCGACCCACCTGCCCGGTGGTGGCGGACCGGAACCGGGCCCGCAGCAGCGGCGCGGCGCCAGGCACCGGGATCCCCCAGGTGAAGCAGAAGTGCTGTGGCGTGATCCCGAGGTGGGTCTCGATCACGTCGCTGCAGCGGTCGAGCTCGTCGGCGTCGAGCCGTTCGGGTCGGGCGTGGGTGTGGGTGTGGTTGCCGATCGTGACCAGCGGCGAGGCTGCCAGCTCCTCGAGCTGCGACCACGTCAACCCGGGTCCCGGGGTGCTGGCCGTCGACCCGGGCCAGTCCATCATCCCATCGATGTACGCCGTGGCCAGGTAGATCGTGAACGGCAGCCCGGCGTCGCGCAGCAGCGGCCAGGCGACCTCGTAGACGTCGGCGAAGCCGTCATCGAAGGTCAGGACCACCTTGGCGCTGTCGTCGCCGGCCTCGAGCTCGTCGAGCGCGGCATCGAGCGGGACGACCCGGTGGCGGGCCAGCACCTCCACCTGTCGCTCGAACTCTTCGGCCGCCAGGTCCCGCTCGTCGCTGGTACCGCCCCCGATGCGGTGGTAGATCAGGATCGACGTGCCGCTGGAGGCGTCCGACCCGTGTGCGACGGCCAGGCCACGCTTGAGCGTTCGCCGCAGCCCCGGCCCCGTGATGGTGGTCCCCATGGGTGGAGAGGCTAGCCCAGGGGCTTGGAGACCGGCCTGCGATCGCCACTAGGCGCTCACGGGGTCCGTTGCGACATCAGCCCCGCGGATGCGGCCACGATAGGTTGCGCAGATGTCGACACGAGGGTCCGGGCTGTCGGGGACGGCATCTTCGCTTCGCCGGGTCAGCCCGCGAGGCCGACGACCCCCGCCCCGACATGCCCGTCGCGGTCGATACCGTCCGCGCCACGCCCGTCAACGTCACCGTGCCCAGGACTGGCGGCGCCGTCGGCGTCGGGCACGAGCGGCGCGGATCGCGTCACCGCCGCACCAGCTGGGGCGGCGAGCCGCCGGGGTGGTGACGCTCGTGCTCGTCACCACGACGTTGGCCGGGTTCCTGGGGGCAGCCTGGTGGGGCTTCGACCTGGTGGCCAACCTGCGCCCGCAGCAAGCCATCCTGCTCACGCTGCTGGTCGTTGTGCTGCTGCACGCAGGGTCGCGTTTGGCTTCGGCGGTGGCTGCGATCGGTGCCGTGGTCAACCTGATGCTGGTCGCACCGCTCCTCGTCGTCGCCGACCCGGCCGCACACGCGTCCGAGTCGGCGACGCTGGACATCGTCTTCTTGAACGTCAAGATCGACCTCGCCGACCGCCAAGCGGTGATGCGGCATCTGCACGGCCGCGACGACGATCTCGTCATCCTCGCAGCCGGTACGCGCAGCTGGGTCGAGCGCCTCGAGGACACGGATCTCGGCCTCCACGTCGTCGCCGGACCGGGGCGTGGTCGCGACCTCGAGCTCATCGTGCTGGCGCGCGATCCCGACGCGCTCACGGTCGTCCATCAGCGAACCGACGACAGCCGCTCAGCACTGGTCGAGATCATCACCGAGCTCGACGGTGAGCCGGTACGGGTGCTCGCGACGCACGCCGTCTCCCCACTGACTCCACCGCGAGCGCGTCAGCGCGATGCACACCTCGCGTGGGTCGCGGCGTGGGCCCAGGAGCGTGAGGAGCCCGTCGTGGTGGTCGGCGACCTGAACGCAACGCCGTGGTCGTCGAGCTTCCGCGCCCTCCTCGAGCACGGCGGCCTGCGGGACTCCCAGGAGGCACACGGGCTGCAGGCGAGCTGGCCGGCACGTCTTGGCACATTTGGGCTTCCGATCGACCACGTTCTGCACAGCCCCGAGCTGATCACCGTGGACCGTGAGCTCGGCCCGTCCTTCGGCTCCGAGCACCGGATGGTCCACGCACGACTGTCGTGGTAGCTCGGGACCGGGCCGCCTCCAGCCCAAGCCTGGGATCGCTACGGTTCGTCGATCAAGACGCCGCTGACTAGCGGCACGGCGGGCGCGACCGGCGCGTCAGGGGGGATCTGGGATGCAGGACGATCTGCTGGAGCGGCTCGAGCGGCGCGACGCGCGGGTGGTCGTGCTCGGACAGGGCTACGTCGGGCTGGTCGTGGCGATGCGCGCCTCGGAGGCCGGCTTCGACGTGGTGGGGTTCGAGGTCGATGACGACCGGCTCGCCTCGCTCCAGGCCGGCCGTTCCTTCGTCGAGGACGTGCCGGACGAGGTGTTGCAGGCGGCCCTGGACCGTGGCTATCGGCCGACCGCGGACACGGCCGGGCTGGCCGGGTTCGACGTCGCCGTCATCTCAGTGCCGACCCCGCTGGCCGACGGGGCACCCGACCTGTCGTACATCGAGACGGCGGGCCGGCTCGTCGGCGACCACCTCACGCCCGGTTCCCTGGTGGTGCTCGAATCGACCACCTACCCGGGCACGACCGAGGAGCTGCTCGGCCCGCTGCTCGAGGATGCGTCCGGGTTGACCGCCGGCACCGACTTCCTGCTCGGCTACTCCCCCGAGCGCATCGACCCCGGCAACCCCGCCTTCGGGCTGCACAACACCCCCAAGGTCGTCGCCGGCATCGACGCGCCGTCGACCGCGGCGGTGGAGGCGTTCTTCAAGGCGTTCGTGGAGAAGACGGTCGCGGTGCCCGGCTGCGGCGAGGCCGAGCTGAGCAAGATCATCGAGAACACCTTCCGGCACGTGAACATCGCCCTGGTCAACGAGGTCGCGATGTTCGCGCACGACCTCGGCATCGACGTCAACGCCGCGATCGACGCGGCCGCGACCAAGCCGTTCGGGTTCATGCCGTTCCGGCCCGGCCCGGGGGTGGGTGGCCACTGCCTCCCGATCGACCCGAGCTACCTGTCGTGGCGGGTGAAGACCTCGCTCGGGGAGAACTTCCGCTTCATCGAGCTCGCCAACGACATCAACCAGCACATGCCCCATTACGTGGTGCGCCGGATCACCGCGTCGCTCAACCTGGACCGCAAGGCCGTCAACGGCTCGCGCATCGTCGTGCTCGGGGTGTCGTACAAGCCCAACGTCGGCGACACCCGCGAGACCCCGGTCACCCCGATCATCCGGCAGCTGCGCGCCCTCGGGGCCGAGGTGACCGCGGTCGATCCCTATGTCACCGGCCACGACGAGTTCGCCGGCGCGCCGTTGCGGAACGACGCCGACCACGACCTGTTGACCGGCTGCGACCTGGCGGTGGTGCTCACCGACCACGACAGCCTGGACTACGACCGGGTCGTCAAGCTCGCGCCCCGCGTCCTGGACACCCGCAACCGGATCGTCGCCGACCACGACCACGTCGAACGGCTGTGACCCGTTCGGCTGGCGCAGCGCAGCAAGGACCGACCGGAGTCGACAAGGCACGATGCCTCATGGGCACGGGACGCCGACGGCGATGTGCCGGTTGACTGGCACGTCGAGCAGGACGACTGATCCATGTCCTGGGACCTCGACACGGACGTCCACCGTGGCCACGTCGCCGAGACCGAGGTGGGCGACTGGTGGCCCGCCGGCGGCGTAGCCGACGGAGGCAGTGACCTCCCGAGCACCGATCAGCGCGTCGGAGTCGTCGAGGCCCCCGGACTCGAACACCTCGACGCGCGCGCCGAAGCCGTCGGGTGGGACCTGCACCTGCAGCCAGCCGGCGGCGGGGCTCTCGTTCACCAACAGCAGGGTCGGCTTCTCCGGATACCACTCCACGACCACGACGTCGAGCCGCCCGTCGCGGGTCAGGTCGGCGGCCCCCCCGGTCACCCAGTACTGCGCGTCGCCCAGACCCTCTGGCGGGGAAAAGCGCGGCACACCGTCGCGCAAGCCCTCATGGCGAAAAACTCCCGGGGTGGTCCCACGGGCCGCTGATGCACTCACGAGGAGGTCGGGCCACCCATCGTTGTCGAGGTCGGCGATCTCGACGTGCGGCGCCTTCGTGGCGAGGCCGGGCAGCCCCGCCTCGTCGGTGACATCCCGGAAAACCGGGTCGCCGCCGCCATCCAAGCCGTCGTTCAGGTAGACGCGCACGGGCACCTGTGCATCGAAGTCGAGGGTGCTGTTGTAGTGCTGTCCGAGGACGATGTCGGCACGTCCGTTGCGGGTGAGATCAGCGATCGCAACACCGGCCACGTCATCCTCGTCGCCGTGCACCTCCCACGAGAACACGCTGGAATCGGCCTCACGGAACGTGCCGTCTCCCTGATTGATGAACAGTCGGTTCGACCCGGCGACGAATATGTCCTGATCGCCGGAACCGGTCAGGTCTGCCACGCCGACGCCCAGCCCGTGGATGTCGGCAGGAAGTCCCGCACTGGAGGTCACGTCGCTGAACGACATCTCGCCTTCGTTGCGCAGGAGCACACTCGAGCCGCCCGACCAGCGGTCCTCGACGACGAACAGGTCCAGCCGGCCGTCCCGATCGAGATCGAGGACACCGACCGCCCGCGCTCCACGGTCAGGCAACAGCGTGCCCGCCTCGCTGAACGATTCACCGTCGTTGGCGTAGACCACCGTCGGTCCGGCCTGGCGCTGCCCATCGCGCGGGTTGCGGGCCGCGACCAGGTCGAGGTGGCCGTTGCCGTCGAGGTCCGCGAGCACCGCCCCACTCGTTCGGGCGTGGGTGCCGGGGAATCCGTCGTGGACGGCGAAGCCGGCGGGACCGCCGCGAAGGAGCCGGTCGGGAGCCGGCCCGGTGGCTCCCCGGACCGCGTACTGCTCCTCCGGGCGATCAGCGAAGGTTCCCACGAACATGTCGAGCCAACCGTCACCGGTCACATCCCCGACGGCGAACGCGTGACCGTGCATGCCGGCGAGCGGTTCAAGGAGTCCTCGTTCGGCGGTTCGGTCGGTGAGCACGATCTCCCCACCGGATCCGTGGGCTTCCGCGCTCCAGCAGGCCGTCACACTGAGCGATCCGTTCCCCTCCATCTCCTCCGAGGACTCCGGGGCGAGCGGCGCCGGATCGTCGACCTGTGGGTGATCGACCCCATGATCCTCCAAGTCATCTCCGTCCGGGCCGGGGGTGACGCACGAGGCGACGACGAGGCCGACGACGACTCCCATCGTCGCGGGACCAGTTCTCATGGCAGATGCACCACGACGAGCACGACCTCGCCGAAGGATGCCTCGCCGGCATCGCCGGCGTTCATACCGATGTAGACGAGGTCTCGATCGGAGTCCACAGCGACCGCGTACGTCCCGCCGAGCCGCAGACCGAAAGCCTCCACGCCGAGCTCGTGCAGTTCCACCAGCACGTCGTCCTCTCCAGTGTCACCGTCGACGACGACGAGCGGTGTTCCCTGCTGCCAGCCGTCACCGTGCGCACCCGGGACATAGAGGAACCGCTCTCCGTCGGGGTGCAATGCCATGGACGCCACGTAGCCGCGGGCCGGGCCGAGATCCCGCACGTTGCCGTCCGGCTCCACCGCGAACAGCTGGTCGGGGTCGCGGGTCACGCCATAGACGGTCCCGTCCGCAGCAGGGTGGGTCGACGCCCTCAGCCAGTCACCGGGGAGGCTGACGTCTGCCCGCTCGAGCCCGTCGCTGCCAGGCCGGTAGGCAGCCAACTGACCGCCCCCAACCGCAACGTGAGCCACGCCCGCGGCGTCGACCAGCACGTTGCGGTAGCCAGTGTGCCCGTCCGCGGCCTCATCAAGCACCACGTCACCGGTCAGGACATCGAACACGAAGAAGCGTCCCGTATCGGACTCTGGCTCCACCGCCTCGCCGTAGAGCAGGCCACCCTGCGGCCAGCCTGCGAGGGACGGGATACCGTGCCGGGGAACCGGCACGGTCACCGGCTCGATGGTGTAGCTGGCCGGATCGAGCCGCAGCAGCAGATCCCCTTCGTAGCCGTCCCCGAACTCGAGTCCGCGGCGGCTGCCCCAGTAGGTCGCGGCCCACACCTCGCCGCACGGGCCGGCCACGAGCTGACCGTGCACCTTCCCGTACCCCCACGCGCCGTCCTGGTGGTCGACCACGGACAACACGTCGCCGAACCGGGTCAGTGTGGACGTGTCAGGGTCGTAGGAGAAGAAGTAGCTGTTGCCGTCGGCGCCGCGATGGTCCCCAATCGCCGACCAGAAACGTCCGTCGTCGAGCACGAGGCCCTGGCCCCACTGCGACCACGGTCGCCCTTCGTGGTCCGGCCGCGGGTAGACCACGGCCTCGACCCGCAGGCCGTCGTCGCGTTCAGTGAGAAGCGTGACAGGCGCGGATGCTCCCTCGGGAGCGCCGACGCGACCGGTCGGTGGACATCCCGTTGGCCGGGTCGATCCCTGCTCGGCCGCCTCCGAATCGGGAGCTTCGCCCGGTGGCCCTAGCTCATCGTCGGGGTTGACCTCCGGCTCATGAGCATCATCCGGGACCGAGTCCGGACCCGTAACGGTGCCGCCCTCGCCGCCCACCACACACCCGGCCAGGGCGATCGTGAACCCCACAACCACGCCAGCGCCCCACCGGGGCGGCTCGCAGCGTCGCCGCTGGTGCTCGCGGCGCGGGGCTGACCGCATGCCTGCCTCGCTCGACTAGCCGGATCAGAACAGCTCGACGTCGCCCATCGTCAGCGCCCAGCGATCGAGGGCCGGCATCTCGGACTGGTTCACGTCGCGCCAGGTGAGAATGGGCCCCGCCCCGGGCACCGGGAGGTAGCCAGCGCCGAAGTGAGGGCGACCGGTGATCTGGAGCACCTGGTCGGCCCGGCTGAGCCGAGCCACCCTCCGCAGAACCCGAGTTGCCGTCGGCCGATCGTGGGCGAGCAGATGACCGACGACGCACTCCGTGGCCGAACCCCGGCGCCGGAGACGGAACAACGCGAGCCCACCGGACTCCCAGACGCCGCGGTAATGCAGCGCCCCGAACCCGTACCTCCAGCGCAGCACGTCGAGATCGAGATCGGTGCGGATCCGATCATCTGGCAGGGATTCCAAGAGCGGCTCCAGTGCATCCACGTCGGCGAGCGCGTCGAGCGCCGGCTGCCCGGCGTCGGTGGGCAGCGACCACTTGTCGGCAGGCACACGGGCACGAACAGCGCCGATCGCGGCAGCCGGGGACCGGAACCTGACCGCCACCGGCAGCTTGCCGACCTGCCGCCACCCCATCTTGAGGTAGCCCGGGCGCGACTGCTCGTTCGGGGTGTTGAACACGTGCGCCACCCCTTGGTCGCGCAACACGTCGAGCGACGAGGTGGTCAACCGACGGAAGATCCCCCTCCCCTGGTAGTCGGGGTGGGTCGCGGTGTCGACCGCGCGCACAGCCTCCCACCGGCGGCCGCGCTCGACGAAGCGCCAGCGCAGCCACACCCGCAGACCGACGATCCGTGCGTCGTCGAGCGCCACCCACGCCGGGGAGCGCCCGAAGGGGTTGTCGTGGTGCTTCCAGCGGTAGAAGGCGGCGTACTGCTCGTCGGGCACCCAGCCCAGCGACGACGCCAACAGTTCGAGGACCCTGGTGAGATCGCGATCGGTCGCTTCGCGGACCTGCAGGTCAGCGCTCATCTCATGCCTGCTCACCCTCGTCGGCATCCGCAGCAGCGTCCGGCTCACCGTCACTGCCCATGAACCGCACGGTGGTGGCATGGCCGCTGAGCGATACCCCACGACGGGTCAGTGTCACCCACAGGGTGCGCAGCAGGATGCGGACGTCGAGCCACAAACCGTGATTATCCACGTACCAAACGTCCATAGCGAGCTTGTCCTCCCACGTCATGTCGTTACGCCCGTTGATCTGCGACCACCCCGTGATGCCCGGCCGCACCTCGTGACGTCGGGCCTGGTGGGGGCTGTAGCGGGGTAGGTACTCGATGAGCAGCGGCCTCGGCCCGACCAGCGACATGTCGCCTCTCAGCACGTTCCAGAGCTCAGGGAGTTCATCGAGTGACGTGGACCGCAGCCACCGGCCGAAGTCGGTCAGCCGCTGGTCGTCTGGGAGCAGCTCACCGTTCGGGCCACGTTCGTCCGTCATCGTGCGGAACTTGTAGAGCGTGAAGGTCTCGCCACTGAGCCCCGGCCGCTGCTGGCGGAACAGCACAGGGGCGCCAATCTCACGGCGTACCCGCCACGCGACGACCAGCAACACCGGGCTGAGCACCACGAGCGCAATGGTCGCCCCGAGCACGTCGATTGCCCGCTTCAGACCGCGCTGACCCCGGCCGACGCGACGCGAGCTCATCAACGCTTCGGCGGACACGGCCGGGCCGGGACACCCACGACCGTCGTGGCCGGACTGACATCACGGATAACGACTGCACCGGCACCGACGACCGCCCGCGCACCGATCTCCACCCCTTGGATCACAGACGCCCCGATACCGAGGTCCGCCTCGGCGCCGATCACCACTGCTCCCGCCAGCCGCACACCGGGTGAAACGAACGCGGCGTCTCCGATCCGGGTGTCGTGGCCGACCATGGCACCGTAGTTCAGGATCACGGCCCGCCCCACCTCGACGTCGCACGTCAGCAGGACCCCAGGGCAGACGATCGACCCCGGGCCGATCGTGACGCGTGGCCCCACCATGGCGCTCGGATGCACGACGGTCGCGAGCCGGACGTCGGCGGCGTCGAGTTCGCTCGCTAGCGCCCCCCGGCGCTGCGGTGAGCCGATCGCCAGCACAGCCTCGACGTCAGGGTGCTCGTGCAGCCACGAGACTCCACCCACGACGTGGTATCCGGCCACCTCTGTGCCGTGCAGAGTGGGGTCGTCGTCAACGAAGCCAACCAGGCTCGAGCCGCGACCCGCATCCGCGAGCCACGCGGCCGCCTCGCGCCCCATCCCTCCGGCTCCGACGACGACTAGCGTTGCCACACGCCTCGAACTCCTCGGTATACGGATGCCACACGGTAGTCGCCGGAACACGGGTTCTGCGCTTGCGAGCAGCGCAAGCACCTCCTCTACCGGTAAGGCCCGTTCAAGCTGGCGGTGGCCGAACCGCGCCCGCTGCGCCACACCCCGCTCCATGCTGCCGGGCGGATCGTGCGCCGCTCGCGGCAGACCTGGCTCAAGCTGCCCGACAACTGGCCCTGGACGGCGCAGCTACTCGCCGCCTACAAGCGGCTCGCCGACGTCGCCCCGCACCCGGGCCCAACCGCATCCACCCCGACATCAACGGCGATCGACAAGTCCGGCCAGCTCACTTCAGGGCCCATTGAAGGATCGGGGGTAGAGGGGCGCTCGAGCGTCCCGCGCGACACCGACGTCCGGGTCCGGGTGCGACGTGAGCCCGGCATCCTTGGATCCTGACGAGGTGTTGATCCGCGGTCTCACGGCAGATCGCCGGGTCCGGCATCCGTGGCTCCGTCGTCTGCAGGTGCGGCGCCGCGGGGATCGGGACCGGCCGTCCGTTACGTTCTCGGCGCGGCCAGTTGTAGGCGAGCAACTCGAACAGGAACGGCAGTAGCTGGCACCGATGTGCGTGTCGTAATGGTTCACATAGGTGATTGGGGGGGCATCCTCGAACGCCGAGTCGATCGTCAGCATGTCCGAAGGGGCTGCACCGGCCTGCTGCATGATCCGGGCCGGAACCTGGAACAGATGCTCCGTACGCCAGCGGCGCGCACTCAAATAGCCCGAGGGTGTCGTCTGCATCTCTATTGACGGATTCCACGCGACGGCGATCTCGTCGATGTTGCGGAGGCTCAGACCCGCCTCCTCCACAGTGCGCGCAACCGCCATGGACGGGAAGACGCGGCTGAGCTTCCTCCGGTCCAGCCGCTCCTCGGCCACCGCCGAGACGACACGCCCGTCCTCGATGACCGCCGCCGAGCAGATCCACACGTCATGGCAGATCCCGAGGATGCGCATCAGCCCCACTCCGATCGATCAGGCCCCACCAAGAATCGCTCATTGCGCCACGTGATAGCAGTTCAGCCAGACGGTCTGGGCTTCATGCGGGTCATCTCAGACGTCATCAGTTCGACATCGATGCCTGGCGCGGCCGTTGTCCAAATCGTCGGCACCACCTACCCTCGATGGAGGATGGGTACTGCGCTCGGGATGTCACGCTCTGCGCTCATCTGGCTACAGTCGAAGCTGACGGATGTCGACGCTCGCTCGTACGCCGATCCCTGCGAGGTGCGCGTGTACATCCCGCCGTCCAGACCCCTTCCGGCTCGATCCAGACGATCCGCTGCGATGCTGCTGGCGGGGCTGCTGGTGGCCTCACTGCTGGTCGCCCCTGGCGCGGGCGCGGACACCGCGGACGGTTTTCCGCTCGCGGGCGACTGGAACGGCGATGGCCGAACAACCCCCGGCTGGTACCTCGACGGTGAGGTGCTCCTTCGCAACGCCACCTCCACCGGTGCGGCAGACATCCGCTTCTCCTTCGGGCGTCGGGGAGATCTCCCGATCGTTGGTGACTGGGACGGCGACGGACGCGACACTCTGGGCGTGATCCGTGGGACGACGTGGTACCTACGCAATGACAACTCGAGCGGGCCGGCCGATCTCTCCTTTGTCTTCGGGCGCGTGGGGGATGGGGACATCGCTCTAGCCGGCGACTGGGACGGCGACGGACGCGACGGTGTGGGAATCGTGCGCGGCGGGGAGTGGCACCTACGCAATTCCCCCAGCGGTGGTCCCGCCGACATCGTCCTCACCTTCGGACGTGGACATCGCGGGGACATTCCCCTTGCCGGCGACTGGACCGGAGACGGTAGGGACACCCCCGCCATCGTCAGGAACGGGACGTGGAACATCCGCGAGACGAACTCGAGTGGCGAGGCCGACCATGTTCTCCGCTACGGACGACCACATGATGTGCCGGTGTCCGGCGACTGGAACGGCGCCGGACACCACACTCCGGGGATCGTCCGCGACAGCGAATGGTACCTGCGGGATTCCCTCGGTCGTCATTCCGCGGACCACGTGTTCACCTTCGGACCAGAACCGGGTAACGACGACGGAACTGGGTCAGAACCAGACGATGGTTCGCCGGAGGCCAGCGATGTGGATGATGATTCGCACCACAACCATCAGCAGGACGGCCACAGCGACGATGACATCGACCATGGCCAGTCCTCCGATGATGCGGACGTCCTCGTAACCGGCCATCAGGCCGCTGGCTTCACAGTCCCGGCGGGTCAGACGTGGCAGGTAAAGGGCGAGGTCACGACCACGGAGAACGTGGTGGTGTACGGGACTCTAAGAATGCGGGCCGGATCGACGATTACGTTCGTCGACGTGGACGAGGGCGCCTTCGTAGGCGGTGGTATGGACGTCATCGACAGCGATGTCGGTCTGTGGGTGATGGGATCCGGCCGCCTTGACATTCACGGCACCCCGAAGCAAGGCTGGAACCGCACCGGCGCCCACGAAACGTGGGACTCGGACGATGAGTACGTGTTGGCGCCCCACAGCGACGAGCGGGAGCCACAGCCGTGGACGCTCGGTGAGGATGTTCCGTGTGTTGAGTTCGCTCAGGAAACGTACTGCGCCGAGGTCGTCAACCTGACCCGCGACGTGGTAATCCAGGGAACATCGGGAGGGGCGTCGCATATATTCGTTCGTTCTGATCAACCACAGACTGTCAAATACGCGACGCTACGTCACATGGGCCCGAACGGTAACGGTCCAGTCGACGGTCGTTACGCCATCCACTTCCACCATGCTCACGATGGCTCACGAGGAACTATAGTCGAAGGCGTCGTTGTCCTCGACTCCGGTGATCACGCGTTTGTGCCCCATGAATCACACGGTATCACTTTCCGTGACACCGTCGCCTACAAGGTTCGCAACACTCCCTATTGGTGGGATCCTGGCGACCATTCTAACGATATTCGCTACGAGGGAGCCTTGGCGATGGACGTTCGGGAAGGCCGTGACTCTGGAGCGCGTCTGACCGGCTTCCGGATGGCAAGAGGCCTAGGTAATGCGTGCATCAGCTGCACTGCGGTCCGTGTTCGAGGCGGCCACCCGTCGTCTGGCTTCGGATGGATTGAGCATACACCCAACAAGTGGGAATTCCGCGATTCGGTGAGCCACCACAACAACAACGGAGTCTACCACTGGCGCAATGAGCCACATGCAGGGGACGCAGTTCACGATCACCATGACTTTGTCGCGTACAGCAACAGCAGATTCGGCATCATCCAAGGTGCTTATAGCATTCAAGCTCGTTGGCATGGCATAGCCCTATTCGACAATGGGATGCATCGTTCGTCGGCGAGTGCACTTATCAACCAAGGCTCTCCTCGCAGCGATTTGTCGCCACCGGGCATTGTCTATCGAGGTGGCGCGATCGGTGGAAATACTGGTGGCCCCCCGATTGCTATCCGTAGCATGGCCAGCTGTCCAAAGGAAGGAAACTTTATCCTGTTCGAGAATCTGCAGTTGCTCGATTGGGACGATGAACCCATCCATGTGGACAAGAGTGACTGCGATCTTCACGGCGGCCATTTCGACGTTCGTTTCCGCGATGTAGTCGTCGGCCCCGAAAAGCGTGATCTGCAACCGGATGACTTTCTGATCGAGGCAATTCCCTCCGATGGCGTCATCACGGTTCACCGGAAGGATGGAACAGCGTTTACCATTCCGGGCTGACGCTCAGGCGCGGGGACACATCAGACGCATGGGTACCGTGCCGTCAGCTTGCGGTGTGCACAGGAGCACGGCCGACGTGGACTAGCGTCGGCGGCGATGATGTGCGCGTCGGCCGGCGGAGTCACCGTCTCTGACCTCTTCGAGAATGGCAGCCCAGCGCCATACGACATTCTCCATCTTGTAACGCTCCGAGAACGCGGCTCGTGCCCGGCGACCCACGTCCGCAGCCCATGGGAGCACCCTCTCCACTGTTGCCGCGAGCACGTCCGGACGTCCAGGCGGGATCAGGAAGCCCGTGGTCCCGTCATCGATCATGACCGGGACCGCACCTACGGAGCTAGCGATCGCCGGCGTCCCAACCAAGCCTGCCTCGATGATCACCGCTGGCATCCCTTCGGACAGGCTCGGCAAGACGAGCAGGTCCGCAGCCGCGTAGACATCGCGTGGGTCCGTGGTCACTCCCAGGATGTGCACCCGTCCCGGTGCGTACTGATCGCCCAAGGTCGTCAACCGTTGACGCTCGGGGCCGTCACCCGCGATCACCAAGTGCACGTCGTCGAGCTGACGTAGCGCCTCCAACAGCGTGGACACGTCCTTCTCTGCGGACAGCGCTCCGACGAAGGCAAGACACGGCTTATCAGTTGGCAGCCCACAGTGACTCCGGGCGCGAGCGCGGACCTTTGCGTCCTTGACCTGGAAGCGCTCGGCCATCACCGCGTTGGGGACAACGTCGATGCTTGCCGCAGGAATCTTGTAGGTCGATGCGAGGTACTGGCCGGCGGCCTCCCAGAGCACCACAGTTCTCGCCGCTCGCCGTAGCATCCACCCGATCCCTCGGCGCCGCCAGCCTGAGTTCACCCAGTAGGAGGGGTCCCCGATTGTCCGGTACACGAACGGGACACCTGTTCCCACGAGTCCCACGGCGCACGCCTCCAGCGTTGCGGACCCGTGAGCGACCACTACGTCCGCTTGACCGGCTACGCCGCGAAGCGCCCGGAAGGTTCCTACGGAACGGCGCGTCGCTCCCAGCGTCGGAAGGTCGTGGGCCTCCGCCATCCCGGAGGGACTTAGGGCAGCCACTTGCGCTCGATGGCCCACCTCGCTCAGCCCGGCCGCGAGCTCAACCGCAAACGTCTCCGCGCCACGGCGAGCATCGCTGGTTACGACGTGCAGCGAGGCAGTAGCCACGTCCCTCTCCAACGACGCGTAGCCCGGTGGACCGGGGCCATCCCAGTGGGCCGGTTCACGATCGGGGACGTAGCATGCACCACCGGGCCGCTAGTCGCACTGGACTGACGGAATGCTCGTGGTGGGCGATGCAAGTGATGGCCTGCCGTGCGTCGTTGTCCCGGCCGGAGCGACCATCGTAACTGTCAGCCGACCTGCGCCACCCTTGTGACCACCTACCTCGCGCCAGCAAAGCCCCCATTCTCGAGGGACTGAGTGCGACCGCCCGCTCGCCGCACACCGGCCGATCCCTCGTGCCGGTCGCAAGACAGGGGCGAGCGGCCCAATTCAGCGCTAGCCTCGCAAACTGGGGAAAAGACAGCGGTGGGGGACGTTCGATGAAGGCGGTGATCCTGGCCGGTGGGTACGGGACGCGGTTGAGCGAGGAGACCGCCGTCCGACCGAAACCGATGGTCGAAATCGGGGGCCGGCCCATCATCTGGCACATCATGAGGTCGTACGCTGCCTACGGCATCGACGATTTCATCGTCTGTTGCGGCTATCGCGGCGACGTGCTCAAGGAGTACTTCCTCAACTACGGGCGTTGGGAATCCGACTTTACGGTCGACGTGGGATCGGGCGACATCACGATCCACCGCGGCGCGCGGGAGAGTTGGCGCGTCACGCTGATCGACACCGGCCTCGCCACGATGACCGGTGGTCGTGTGCGCCGGGCCCGGCCTTACCTCGACGACGAGACCTTCTGCCTGACGTACGGCGACGGTGTCTCCGACGTCCACATCGGGCAGCTCATCGACTTCCATGGCCAGCACAGTGCAATCGCGACGCTCACAGCGGTTCGGCCGCCCGGACGGTTCGGTGCGTTGACGCTCAGCCACACCGAGAACCGGATCACGAGCTTCCACGAGAAGCCCGCGGGCGAGGACGGTGGCGACGAAGCATGGATCAACGGCGGCTACTTCGTGCTCGAACCCGAGGCGATCGACTACATCGACGGCGACGACACCGTCTGGGAGCGTGAGCCGCTTGAACGCCTGGCGCAGGAGGGCAACCTCGCGGCCTACCGTCATCACGGCTTCTGGCAGCCGATGGACACGCTCCGAGACAAGCACGTGCTCGAGGATCTGTGGCAGGGTGGGCAGGCGCCCTGGGCAGTCGACTGATCCGGAAGCTTCCAGCTCCCTGCCCCTGAGCGTTCGACGAGAGGAGGGCTACGATGCTGAGCCCCACAACCGAGCCCGAAGGTGGCTCGTCGGCGGCGGTCGTGGCCGTCGTCGGAGCGGGTTTCGTCGGGCGCGGCTTGGTCCACCGCCTGGTGCGCCGTCAGGGCATCGCTCCTCCGCTCGTCGTCAACCGCAACGCTGAGCGCGCCCGACGCGCACTGCAGGATGCGGGAGTCCAGATCGACCCCCTCGTGAGCGACGACCCGGAGCAGCTCTCCAATGCCATCGCCGAGGCTCGGCCGGCCATCGCCACCGACGCTGGCGTCCTCCCGGACGTGCACGGTGTCGATCTCGTGGTGGAGGCCACCGGGGCGATGGCGTTCGGCACGCGGGTGATCCTCGATGCGCTGAGCTCGGGTCGTCACGTGGTGTCGATGAACGCCGAGGTAGACGCCCTGCTCGGCCACCACCTGGATGAGGTCGCGGCGAGCAGCGGCGCGACCTACACGATTGCGGACGGCGACCAGCCGGGCGTGCTGCTGAGGATGATCGCCGAAGCACGCCTGCTCGGCTTGGAGGCGGCGGTCGCGCTCAACTGCAAGCGCAACCTCAACCCTTATCAGAGCCCGGAGGACAGCCGCCCGTACGCGGAGCGTGATGGCACCAGCGTGGAGATGACCACCGCCTTCGGTGATGGCACGAAGATGCACATCGAGAACGTCGTGACCGCCAACCTCAGCGGCCTCACTCCGATCGCGATGGGTATCCCGGGCGTCCAGACGACGCTCGCCGATGTCGCGCGCGACGTTGCGGATATGGGCATCCCCGACGGGAGCGTGCACTTCACTCTCGGCGGTGACTTTGGCGGCGGGGTGCTGGTGCTGGTTCGCTCCCCGGATCCGGAGTTCGACGCTCCCTACCTGCGATACGGCAAGCTCGGTGACGGCCCCTTGTACCCGCTGTTCCGTCCCTACCACCTGATCCACATGGAAGCTGTCGTCACGATCGAGCAGGTCCTGGGGGGCGGGCCTCCCCTCGGCCACCGCACCGCCGAGCCGGTGGCGGCCTGCCTCGCTGTGGCCAAACGGGACCTCCGCGCGGGGCAACACCTTGACGGCATCGGTGGCGGCGCCTGCTACGGGTTGGCTGCCACAGCCGACGAGGCCGCCGGTCTGCTACCCATCGGCCTGGCCGCGGACGCCGTGTTGCGGCGTGAAGTACCGACGGATCGCCCGATCATGCTCGACGACGTCGAGCTCGACGAGGACTCGGAACTCGTCCGCCTCCACCGGCCGGCCAGTGCTTGAGGGACCAGCGGACTCGCTCCCCACGTTGGGCCCAGTCGGACATCAGGAGGTGTTATGGAGTTCAGCCTCACCGAGGTCGACGGGGCGATGCTCGTTCGACCCGAAGCGCGGCACGACGACCGCGGTTGGTTCGCCCGGGTCTTCTGTACGCAGGAGTTCAACGAGCATCGATTGGCGACGTCGGTGGCACAGGTCAACCTCGCTGAGACCGCCGCGGCAGGAACGGTGCGGGGCCTGCATTACCAGCTGCCGCCTGCCGATGAGGCCAAGCTGGTCCGGTGCGTGGCGGGGAGCATCTTCGACGTAGTGGTGGACACGCGGCGCAAGTCCCCGACCTTCGGACGCTGGACCGGCGTCGAATTGACGGCAGAGGCAGCCGCCGCGCTCTACGTGCCGGCCGGATGCGCGCACGGCTACCAGGCGCTGACCGACGGGGCCCGAGCGCTCTACCACAGCAGCACGCCGTACACACCCGGCCTGGAACGGGGCGTCAACCATGCCGATCGGCAGCTGGCGATCGGCTGGCCTCTGGAGCCGATGCATGTGTCCGAGAAGGACCTCGCGCTTCCCGAGCTCGCGGAGATCGAGCCGGCCGATCTCCCGTGACCGCAGCAGGCGCCGAAGTCAGCCCGGGAAGCCGATGCCGTCGTAGCGCGACAAACGACTGGGGTCCAGCAGACGACGCCCGTCGAGGACCACTGGGTCGCGGCCGTCAAGGTGTTCGGCGAGGGCGCGGTACTCCGGCCACGCCGTGATCAGAACGATCGCGTCGGCCCCACTGATCGCGTGCCCGAGGTCGTCGGTGTAGGAGATGCCCTCATCGCCAAGCACGTCGCGGCAGTTCGCGGTTGCGATGGGATCGTGGACGATGACGTCGGCGCCGTCGCGCACCAGCTGCGGGACCACGGTCAGCGTCGGTGACTCGCGGACGTCGTCGGTGCCCGGCTTGAACGCTGCGCCGAGCACCGCGACACGGCGCCCGTCGATCTCGAGATGGCGCCGGAGCCGCTCCAGCAAGACCGTCGGCTGCGCCTCGTTGACGCCGATGACGGAGTTGAGCAGCCGCATGTCGACCCCAGCTGCCTCTCCGTGTGCGATAAGGGCCTTGACGTCCTTCGGGAAGCAGCTACCGCCGAAGCCGCAGCCGGCAGCGAGGAAAGTGAGGATCCCCGGGGTGATGCGGCTCCCATCGACGACCGGCGAGAGGCGACGGTCGAGGTGGACGCCGCCGAGCACCTCCGTGACGTCGACGCCGAGTTCAGCGCACAGGTTGCCGATCTCGTTCGAGAAGGAGATGAGCGTCGCCAGCAGCGCGTTGGCGGAGTACTTCACCATCTCCGCGGTCCGCGGGTCGACCCGGACGATCGGCGTGTCCGGGAAGACCGCGTACAGCTCCGTAAGGACGTCGAGCGTGCGCTCGTCGGCCGCGCCGATCACGATCCGGTCAGGCTCGAGGAAGTCCGCGACCGCGACGCCCTCCCGCAGGAACTCGGGGTTCATCGCTAGGCCGACCTCGGCACCGATCGTGCTCCCTGAGGCCTGCTCGATCACGGGGCCGACCACCTCCTGCGTCGTGCCCGGCACCACCGTGCTCTTCACGGCTACGACGTGGAAGCGGTCCACCTCCTTGAGGGCCAGTCCGACCTGCTGCGCTGCGATGCGGATCTGGCCGAGGTCGATGCGGTCCTCACCGAACGGCGTCCCCACCGCCAGGATCGTCACCTCGGTGTCGGACACCGCCTGCGCGAGGTCGGTCGTCACCCGGAAGCGGCTGCCGACGACCCCGGCGAGGAGCTCGGCCAGTCCGTCCTCGTGGATCGGACAGACGCCCGCGTTCACGGTGGCGACCCTGTCCTCGTCCACGTCCACGCACACCACGCTGTGGCCGAGGTGCGCGAGGCAGACGCCCGAGACCAGCCCGACGTAGCCAGTGCCGACGATCGACACCTTCACGATCCCGCCTCCTGCTCCGCGAGGTACCAGCGCAGCGACCGCTCCAACCCGTCGTCGAGGTCGACCTCTGGCTCGAAACCGAGTTCGGCGCGCGCCTTGTCGATCACCGGACAGCGGCGGTTCGGGTTGTCGGTCAGGTAGTCGGGATCGTCTGAGGTCCCCACGACGACCCTCCCTTCATATCCCACCAACCGGCTGCCGATGGCGGCCATCCGTCCCGCGAGCTCCCGGATGGAGATCTCGGGGCGGTCCACACCGATGTTGTAGGCCTCCCCCGGACGTCCGTGTACCAGGGCCCGGTAGTAGCCGTCGACAGCATCCGCCACGTAGCAGAAGGTCCGGGTGGCCGACCCGTCGGACAGCAGCACGATGTCTCGCCCCTCAAGGATGTCCCCCGCGAAGTCGGGAATGACTCGGCGGTCGTCGATCCGTAGCCCCGGCCCGTAGTTGTTGAAGGGACGGACGATGCTCACGGGAACACTGTGCTGCCGCGCGAAGTTGACGCTGAGCGTCTCGCCGTACCGCTTCGACTCGTCGTAGCACGCGCGCGGTCCCGTACACGAGACATAGCCGCGGTAGGTCTCCGGTGTCGGGATGTGGTCTGCGTCGGGGTCGCCGTAGATCTCGCTCGTGGAAAAGAACAGCACCCCGCCCAGCGGGTCATCCGCGGCGGCCCGTTCGGCGGCGTGGTCGAGCAGGACTCGGAGGCCGCCGACGTTGGCGTCCATCGTCTCGATGGGGTACCGGCGGTAGTAGGTCGGGGATGCGATGGATGCGGCGTGGACCACGTAGTCGAACCGTGGTCCGTCCACGGGCATCGGCGACAGGACGTCGCGCTCGACGATCGAGAGCGCCGCGTCGTCCAGCGGTGCTAGCCAGCTGGGCACGCCGCGCAGGAAGGCGTCGTGGACGCTGACACGGATCGGTGGAACGTCGGGGTTGGCCGCGTTCCAGTTCAGGGGGGCCTGCACGAGGTAGTAGCCGAGAAAGCCGCCACCTCCAGTGATGAGCAGATCCCGTCCAGACAGTTCCGCGAACACGCCCCCGAGCCGCTCCCTGAGCCGCGCCAGGTCATCGACGACGACGGCCGACAACGTCGACGATTCAGCGGTACTCATCGGTTGCCTGACCTCTGACGACCCCGGAGAACTGGCCCGATCCTATCCGTCGGACGACCGCAGGAGCGCTTCGACGATCTCGAGGTCGGCTGCCGTCGCCACGTGCACGTTGCGGGGATCGCCCGGCACGACCCGCACTTCGTGGCCGAGCGCAGTGACGAGAGCCGTGTCCTCAACGGCGTCGGCCCCGGCGGCGTGTGCCGCGCGGAGGACTTCGAGACGGAAGGCCGTCGGTGTCTGGATCAGGACGAGATCATCGCGTCCCACAATGGCACCGGCCAGCTGGCCATCGCGATAGCGGACCAGGTCCGCGGGCTGCAGGCCAGGCGCCGCCGCGGCGGCCCCGTCCTCGACTGCGTGTAAGAGCGCCGCGAAGGTCTCAAGCGATGCGAGCGGGTTCGCCGCCTGGTGCACGATGACGATCCCCTCGTCCGCAGCAATGGCACCCAACCCGGCGCGCACGGACGCTCCACGGTCCGAGCCCCCAGAGACGACGTGCGCAACCGGGGGCCCGTCCCACGGACAGCCCGGCGGCAGTACGAGCACCACGTGGTCACAGGCCCGGGTGGTTGCCTCAACGGCGAGATCCACGAGGCGTCGGCCCGACGCTTCCACGAACTGCTTTGGGCCACCGAACCTCGCACCAACCCCCGCGGCTAGCACGATGCCCCAGACGCGCCCAGGGATCCCCTCGCTCGAACGCTGCCGCATCTTGGGACCCTGTCGCGACCCCGTTGTCGGTCGATCCCGCATGAAAAATCCCCACCGCTGCGTCGGAGACGGTCCGCCCCGGGAGCGCTGACCATAGACCCGACCGAGTCACCGTGTCCGTGGGTGGTCATCGAGTTCTGCGACTAGCCTGGCCGTTCCGACAACCCGGTGATCGTCCTTGATGACCCGGCTCGTTCGCGGTCGTCGTGTTCCAGGGGCCGAAGACTTGTTCGCTGACGGGAGAACCGTTCCCTCCGGTGAGATAGTGGAGACGGAGGTCTGCATCGTTGGGGCGGGCCCTGCCGGGCTAGTCCTCGCGCAGGAACTCGGAGCGGCCGGCATCGAGATCGTGCTGGTCGAGCGGGGTGCGCAGGGGTCGCGACCGGCCGTTCCCGACACTGCGATCAACGTGGGCATCAAGTACGACCCCGTATCCTCCCGGTCGTTCGAGGTCGGTGGGTCCGTGCAGCGATGGAAGGTCCGCACACCCCTTGGTCAGGGATTCGGCCGGCTGCGAGAGCTCGAACCGATCGATTTCGAACGGCGCGACTGGGTCCCACACAGCGGTTGGCCCTTCGGCAAGGAGCAGCTGCGACCGTTCTATGCGAGGGCCCGTGGATTCTTCGAGTGCGACTGGCCGTCCGCCGACCCCGAACCAGGCTGGGACGAGTCGCTCCACGCCGGCCCCTTCGCTGCCGGAACACGAACGACGACCCGGGTGTTCTCGTTCGTGAACCCTGGGGTCTTCCCCGGGGGGGTATGGCGGTCGATCACCAACTCCGAACGGGTCATGGCACTGACCAACGCCGTCGCGGTGGAGGTTCGCTGCGACGCGTCCCCGACGACTGTCTCGTCGGTGAGGGTGCAGACCGCCAGTGACCACGAGTTCTCGGTTCGGGCGCGGACGTACCTGCTCGCGGCGGGTGGGATCGAGAACGCGCGGCTTCTCCTCGTGTCGCGAGATCGGCAACCGAACGGGTTGGGCAACCAGCACGATCTCGTCGGCCGCTACTTCATGGAGCACCCCCACTACGCCTCAGGAAGGGTGGTCCCTGCCAGTCGTGATGCATTCGTCGACGAGTCGCACTACGAGATCCATTCGCGTGACGGTGTCATCCTCCAGAAGAAGTACTGCCTCCCGGAATCGACCGTGCGGAGGGAGGGCCTGCTGGGCTGCACGTTCCGGTTCGAGGCGAAGCCGCTAACCGACAGCGACCACACGCTTCGCTACAGCGAGAAGGCCTCGTCAAGCATCGATGAAGCCACCAGCCTGGCACGTGCGGTTCTCGGCCGCCAGCGTGGACACCAGCCGGGGGAGGTCCTTCGACGGGCCCTCGCGGGGGCGCCACATGTCGTTCGGTATGCCGTGAACCGTGGTCGGGTCAAGCTCCTACGCGCGGCGAAGGCAGGCCGATACGTGGAGCCGCAGGCGTTCTGGATCCGTGCCATGGCAGAACAGGCACCCAATCCGGCAAGCCGCCTGCGGTTGCTGCCCGAACGAGACCGATTCGGCGTCCCACTCGTGGCGCTGGATTGGCGCTGGACGGACCAGGACGTGAGCAGCATGAAGCGGTCACAGGAGTTGCTCGCACAGGCGTTGGCGTCGAACGGACATCGAAGCGAATCGTTGTTGGAAGGGCGCCGTCTCCCTCCCGCGCTCTCCGGTGGCATGCACCACATGGGGACCACGCGCATGGCCGACGCACCCCGGGACGGCGTGGTCGACCGCCACGGCCGGGTGCATGGTGTCGACAACCTCTTCATCGCAGGGTCGTCGGTGTTCCCGACCGTCGGCTACGCCAACCCGACCCTGACCATCATCGCGATGTCGCTCCGCCTGGCGGACCACGTGCGTGCTCTTGTGCGAGGATCCTGAAGGACTCCGTCGGGCCTGCGGCTTCCTTGGTCCGGTCCAGCCGCATCGATCGAGAGGCCTGGGAGCCGTCGCCTCACACCCCGCAGGATCCGTCTGACCGGCACGGTGACGGGAGCCGTGGCCCGCGGCAGCCGCTTCGGGCGCCAGTCGGACAACGTCTCGAACAGCAACGTCTCCCAGCGGGCCGTAATGCTCTCGACCGAGAACTCGGTGGCGCGTTCGAGGCCGTTGGCCACCATCGCCTCGTAGAGCGATGGGTCGTCGCACAGCCGTGACATCGCCTCGGCCGCGTCCTTCGGCGACGAGATCTCCAGGTAGTCGAGCGGGGATCGTCGCAGCTCCCGATACGCCGGTTCCGGACCCAGGAGGGCCGGCGTACCTGCGCGCCAGGCGTTGATCAGCTTGACGGCCGGCTTGTGTCGATATCGGTCCAGACTGGGTGGTCGCACCGCAAGGACGACGTCCGTTTCGGCGTAGTCGTGCCATTTCGAGTTCGACCCGATCCGGATACCCGCACCAAGACCTGCCAGGCGTGGATCATCCGACTCGAGTGGAGCGTCGACGACGAAGGTGAGGCCACGCTCGGCCAGGAATCGTTCCCATTTCTTGGTCAGGAACTCTGGGCGGAGGTTGTCCGTGTTGCCCTTGTAGGTGACGGTGGTCACGTCGGCCCCACGGTCCGGGGCTCGCGGGACCAGACCAGGCTGTGGCCAGTTGGGGATGAAGAAGCGACGACGGCCGTCTTCCCGCAGCCCGTTGTGTTGGACGATGACGTCGGCAAAAGACACTTCGGGCGCAAGCCGGTCGGCCTGCACGCACACCACGGTCGGGCGATTCTTCCTCGACCGTTCCGCCTGGAACTGGCGCATGTCCCCCGCGAACACGACAACGATCCCGTTGCGCGGCGGATAGTTGGAAAGCTGCACTGCGTGGCCGGCCTGTCGAAGACGGATGTAGGTGTGAGGGATGGCCTGGCCCCGGGAGTTGCGGAACGGTCGCCAATCCGTCTCGGGATCGATGTGATCGAACTGCGCCGGATCCGTCAGCTTGGGCAGGTAGAAGGTGACCGTCGAGGTGGACACGTACGCTGTCTCCGTCCGAACGAGATGGGACAGTATCGTGACCCACGTCGCTTCACGTCCTTCTGACAGGTCCCTGCTCGATCGGGGTCTATCGGCCGTCCATATGGACTGAACTCATGTTGTACGGGGCGCTGGTGACGTATCGGAGGCCGGGTGAGCTCGCGGCCTTCCTCTCGGCGATGGCCCGCCAGACGCGGCCGCTCGACTACCTGGTCGTGGTCGACAACGACCCGGCGGGAAGCGGATGGCTGCCCGTCCAGGCCCATCTCGATGCGGTAGCCGCCTCCGGCGATGGAGCCGCCGCCCCGCGGATCGACTACCTCCCGCAGGAGGAGAACCTGGGCGCGGCCGGTGGCTGGGCGGTGGGCCAGACGTTCCTGTCGCGCATCGCCACCGCTGACGACTGGATCGTGATGCTCGACGACGACGATCCGCCCACCGACGACGGCGTGCTCGAGGCGCGTGAGACCTTCACCGACAGCCTGATCCTCGAGGATCCGCTGGCGGCCGCGATCGGCGGCGTGGGGGCGTTCCTCGACCGTCGCCGCGGCCGGCTCCGACGCCTGGGCGATGCCGAACTCTCGGGCCCGGTCCGGGTCGACTACGTCGGCAGCAACCACTTTCCCCTCTACCGCGTCGGCGTGATGCGCGAGCTCGGGCCGTTCCTCCCCGGCCTTTTCCTTGGCTACACGGAGCTGGAGTACGCTCTCCGCGTTCACGATGCCGGGTTCCGGATGTATGTGGACGGCGACGCCGTGCTCGCCCGTCGTGCTCGGCGCGGTGGGCTCGGACGCCCGAGCCGCTCGAGGAGTCGGGTGGGCACATCGATGCCGCCGTGGCGCGTCTACTACACGACAAGGAATCTGGTTTGGATGCTCAGGGCCACGGGTCACCGTGGAGGCGCCCTTCGGGTGAGTGTCCGCCGGGGGCTGGGTCGGGGCCTGTCCCAGCTTCTCGTGGCGCCTACACGCGCACCGAGGTATCTTCGCGCCGGCTTGCGCGGCGCCCGGCACGGATGGAACGGGGTCCTCGGGCCTGTCATCGATCCGGACGACCCGTCGCTGACCATTCGTGAGGACAGGATGCTGCGACGGAACGGGCTCATGCGGGAACCGATCGAACTCACATGATCCGCCTACTCGCCAGTCGACGGCAGCCAGGCGCCAGGGCGTACTACTGTACGCGAGCCAGGGGGCCGGGGTGTTCGTCCGGGGAGGGGCATGGTGCTGATCGACAACTATCGCACAGAGGGCGGGCAAGGGATCACGCGATTCCTGGCGACGGTCCGCTGGGAGGACCGGACACGCGAGCCCTTTGACGTCAGCTTCGCCGTCCAGGAGCAAGACACGGCTCGTGCCACCCTGAACCCCGACGCGTTTCGGGTTCCGGCGGCGATCGTCGCGCTGCATGACCACGAACAACGGATCAGTGGCGAAGGGGAACTTTGCCCCTTCCTCCGCGACGGCTTGGAGAACTCGTTCGCTTGGCTCCGGCGTTGGGCGGGTTCGTCGTCGCCGGGGCCGACGATCGACCTTCCGGTCCGCTGCTCACATCCAGGGGTGGAGACGGCCGCGAGCGGCATGTTGCTGTCCGGCGGCGTGGACTCGATGGCAGCGCTCGTAGCCAACCACACTGCGTATCCCCATGGACACGAGCGACGTTTCTCGGTCGCGTTCGTAGTCGTGGGCATTCAGCACTACCGGTGGGCGCACTTGGACGAGGTCGAGGCTCAACTTGGCGCTGCTCGGAAACAACTGGCCCCCGTGGGGGACGCGACTGGTGTGAATATCGTTCCAGTCGCGACGAATCTGCGCGGTCTGAACCGGGACAGCTGGTTCTGGAAGTACGAGTTTCAGGGCGCCGCCTTGTCCGGCATCGCGCACCTGTTCGCGACCAGCCTCAGCGATGTGGCGATCGCCAGCACGTGGCAGATCAGCCACCTCGACCGGTGGGGGTCGCATCCGCTGCTCGATCCTGGTTACGGGACACACTCGCTGCGGATCTGGCATGAACTGGCGCACCTCGGACGGCTGGAGAAGACCGAGCTGATCGCTCAGCGGCCGGAGTTGCTCCAGCCGTTGAATGTCTGCAACGAGAGGGCGGGAGGCGACCTGAACTGCGGCCACTGCGAGAAGTGCGTCCGCACGATGCTCGCGCTCGAATCGATGGGGCAGCTGGGCGAGAGCGAGGCCTTCGCGAGGGTCACGCTCCGGCGAGACGACCTGCGGGGTATCCGGATCGGCGACCGCGGCCTCGAGGGCGAGTACCTCGAGCTGATAGAACCGCTCCTGCGGGTGGGTCGTCCCGATCTGGCCTCAGCAATCAGTCGCATGGTTCGGTTCGGCCGACTTCGCAGAAGCCTGCCCGACCGGCTGACTCGGTCCTGGCGACGCGTCGCGCCAACGGCGGTCCGCCAATGGCTCCGAACTCCGCGGTTGTCCTGAGCGTGCGAACCACGACTCGAGCGGCCGCCGGCTAACGTCCGTGCGAACGAAAGGCAGCGTTCAGTGGATCTCGACGACGTGATGTCCCTTCTCCAGCAGACGCTGCGACTGGACGTGCCCTTGGACGCGGACACGCCCTTGTTGTCATCGGGGCTCATCGACAGCCTGGGCGTGGTCGTAGTGGTCACAGAGCTCGAGGCCCGCTACGGCGTCAAGATCGACGAGGCCGACATCGGCGTCGAGCGCTTCGACACGCCAGCCCAGATCTTGGACTACCTGTCGTCGCGAACACGTACGGGCTGAGAACGCGTTCGCGATCGGCTGTACCATTCCTCAGGCCCTCGGGCGTGACAGATGTCGAGCTTCAAGGGGGCAGGTCAGACTACCTAGGAGACCCACGGTGGGCAGCATCCGGCAGGTCCAGTTCGTGCTGGGCAGACACCGCCGCAGGAAATGGATCCTGCTCATCGTCCTCGCACTGATGCTCAGCGGCCTCGAGGTCGCGGCCGCTGCCCTCGTGTTCCTCCTCATCGGGCAAGTCGCCGAGCCGACCGGCCCCGTGGAACTTCCCTTCGTCGGAGATCCCGCTCGACTTCTGCCGTGGTTCAGCGACACGCAGATCGTGTTCGTCCTGACCGCGGGAATAGGCACGTTCTTCATTGCGCGTGCTGCCTTTCTCGTGTTCCAGAAGTATGCGCAGTCGAGAGTGGTTAACAACGCGACAGCCGAGATCTCCGCAAGACTGGTCAAGGGGTATCTCAAGATGCCCTATGCCCTTCATCTGCGACGCAACTCAGCGGAACTGGTCCGCAACGCCTTTTTCAACGTCCAGACGCTGACGAAGCTTCTGGAATCGGGTGTCAAGCTGATGGCCGAATCGCTCATCATCCTGGGGCTGCTCGCGGCGATGATCCTGCTTGCCCCAGTCGCGACGATCGTTGCAACGCTAGTGCTCGGGCCCCTGACGTTCCTCGTCCTCCGAATCGTCAAGGCCAGGACGAGGGCCTATGGAGAAGCGATTAAGGAGGCAGAGAAGGAAGGGCTGACCGTCGTCCAGGAAGGACTTGCCGGGATCCGCGACCTACGGATCCTCGGAGCGGAGGAATTCTTTGCGAAAGCCTACCGGACGACGAGAACTAGCCAGGCAAGGAGCCGCATGAGATATGCGGCGGTAGGCGAAGCGCCCCGGGCACTCATCGAAACGCTCCTGGTCCTTCTCATCGCGGGCTTCTTCGCCTTCGTCACCGCGTCGCCGGGAATGACGACGGCAACGCTTTCCATCCTGGGGCTTTTCGCGTACGTGGGTGTCAGGATGAAGCCTTCGATTCAGGCCGTCATCTCAGGGGTCAACAACATTCGTCACTACGCTCCGGCGCTGGACGACGTCGCCAGCGACCTGCTTGCGATCAAACATCAGTCACGTGAGGCCAGTCCAGGGCCGGCCGTGCCTCGCCTTGAGAAGGAGATCAAGCTCGAAGGCGTCGACTTTGCCTACGAAGGGGCCGACACGCCAGCCCTCGTGGACATCGACCTCACCATCCCCCGCGGGACCGCCCTAGGCATCGTTGGACCCACAGGCGGGGGCAAGAGCACGCTTGTCGACGTGATCAGCGGTCTCCTCCCCCCCTCTCGCGGGACGGTTTCGGTGGACGGCGTGGACATCCACGCGTCGGACATTCGGACCTGGTACGACCAGCTTGGAGTGGTCTCGCAGGCGGTGTTCATTCTGGACGCCACGGTCAGACAGAACGTTGCGCTGGGTGTTCCGACCCACCAGGTCGACGAGGCTGCCCTTCTCGAGGCCGTGCACCTCGCCCAGCTAGAGCCCGTGGTCAGTGAGCTGCCGGAGGGCCTGGATACCCGTCTGGGCGAGCGAGGCGTGCGGCTATCCGGGGGCCAGCGGCAGCGTGTCGCGATCGCTCGCGCCCTCTACCGACGGTCGGACGTGTTGATCTTCGATGAAGGGACCGCCGCCCTCGACAACACAACCGAGGCGGAACTTGTGGCGGCCCTCGAGGGTCTGCGCGGAAGAAAGACACTAATCCTCGTCGCCCACCGCCTCTCGACGGTCCGCCACTGCGATCACGTCATCGTCATTGAAAGCGGCCGCATCGAGGACGCCGGGACCTTTGAGCAACTCGCGGGACGACATCCGATGTTCGCTGCATTGCGGACCGGATCGGTGTCAGCGCAGCCATCTGTGGAGCAGGCTTCCCAGCCTGGTCGCGTCGGTGGATAGGTCCCTTAGACAGATTTCGAGCCCCGCCCCAGCGAACTGGGCTGGGTTACTAGGGAGAGGTGTGGGACCGCAAGTGTGGCGTGATTCGACAGCTAGCATGTGAGGCTGGCATGAACGCTGACGGATCCGGTTCTAACCTCCGCAAACTCATTCGTGAGGACTTCGCCACCCACGGATCTCGCTTGAGGAGCCCGGGGTTTCAGTCGCTGATCGTCTACCGCTTCGGCAACTGGCGCAACACGCTCGCCCCCGGAATCGCGCGGAAACTCTTGCACCTCCCCTACGAGGCGCTGAGACGCTCGGTGCGGAATCGCCACCGGATCGAGATCCACCACATGGCGGTGATCGGTCACCGAGTGAGCGTGTCCGATCATGGAGCGATCGTCGTGGGCAACGAGTCCACGATCGGTGACGACTGTGTCATCGCCGCCGACGTCACGATGGCGAAGACCAAGGTCGGCGCTCCGGGCCGGCCAACAATCGGTCAGCGAGTCGTGATCGGCCCCGGTGCAGCGTTCGTGGGCGGAGTCCGAGTTGGTGACGATGCGATCATCGGGCCGAATGTGGTCGTGTTCGCTGACGTGCCGGCGCGTGCGGTCCTCATGGCGCCGCAGGCGCGGATGGAGCCTCGCGCAGAACCCGACGAGGCCGTGCGGACGCAACAGGTGTCTGCTGGCCTCGTACCCTTCAGGTCTCAGGATGTGCCGAGTCGGATCCGAGTCGGCGACGGTGTGCTCGCAGCGCGCTCGGTTCTGCCTAGGTTCGAGGGGCCAGTGGACGTCGGCGACGGGTGTGTACTGCACGAGCGCGTCACGGTCGGTTGGGACCCGCCATACGACTCGCGGCCGGAGGGGAAGCCGACACGCCTCGGCCAACGAGTCGAGCTTTCGGCGGGCTCGGTCGTCCTCCGAGGGGTTTCGGTCGGCGACGACGCCTGGATAGGCCCGAATGTGGTCGTGGATCACGATGTTCCGGCGCAGGCGTCGATGACGTGCGAGCCAGCGCGGATCTTCGGCGGACTCCGCAGCTCACGCCAACCCGAATGATTCTTGCTACGCCTCAAGCCCTGACAAGCCTGCAACAAGAGCATTGCTCTTGTTAGACGCCTGACTTCGTCATGGCGAGACTAACTGTCATATCATTGGCTGGAGAAAGGGAATCAAATTGATTGGTAAATGGTCGCAAAGAATTCAACTCCGTTGCTTTCAGGGGATGCGTTCCGAGGAGCTACCGCTTTACGCAATTGGAACTGACGCTTCACCCGGAAATGACTATGTAGGGTACCAGTTCTATAGTTGGCGTATCAAGCCCGCTCTGAACGAACCAAACGCCCGGATACTTACCGATAACAAGTGGATATTCCACCAGATCGCGCGAGCCTTCCACCTCCCTACACCATCAACGTTTGCACTCTTCGACCCTGAGTTCGGGCTCACCACTGACGGGGAGCCGTGCCAAACAGTCGAGCACGTACTGGGTGTCCTGCACCGTCACCGACCTGGGGGCATCGTTGTCAAGCCGGCCGGAGGAATCCGAGGCGATGACCTATGCGTCTTTGAGGCAGTCGACTACGACGTTGGTAAGGCCAGGCGACGCACAGGCGGCCTTGTTGATCTCGCTGCTGAGCTGCGCAAGCTGCCGGCAATACGTCGAAGGAGCTGTCCCGGCTACGTTGTCCAGGAGATGCTTGTTCAGCATCCGCTGATAGCGGAGCTGTATCCGCACACGATCAACACGGTCCGCCTCGTCACCCACATGACCAAGTCTGGCGCAGTACAGACACCGTTCGCGGTACTAAGGTTGGGGCGGGCGGGGAGTCTCACCGATTCATGGGACAAGGGCGGTGTGGCGGTCGCTGTCGATCCGGAGACCGGACGGCTATCCAGTGGAATCATCAAGCCAAAGCATGGGGGCGGCCGTGTTGACGCGCATCCCGATACTGGCGTGAGCTTCATCGACCGCACGCTGCCGATGTGGAGTGACGTGCTTGCGATCTGCACGCGGGCCGCCAAAGTCCTTCCTGGGGTCCGCTCGATTGGCTGGGATATTGTGATTGGAACACAGGGTCCGGTGATCCTCGAAGCCAACGAAGAATGGTCCCTCATCATGGTTCAAGCGCATACCGACGGATGGCTATCACTGCCCGGTGTTCGAGAGGATCTCGAGAAATTCGGCATCCGCTGTCCACCGGGACGCCCATGGCGGCCGATCATCCTGCCACGCATGGCCGCGTATCAGGCATCACTACTCGTACGGAGCGCCAAGCGGCATGCATCGGACTTCCTCCGGAATTGGAAGTGATGATGAGAAGAAGCCAATCTTCGCTGTCGGCATCGACGAACATGACCTCTCGATCGAGAACAGCCGAGGCAGTTCACGGAGGTGCCTCATTCCTCGCGTTCTTTCGTTCGATGCCGAGCGGGCATCACCGCTGAGCCTTCGGGTACGTCCCTCGAGATGACACAGTTCGGCCCGATCCGGGCTCCGTTCCCAACAATGACGTCGCCGACTATCGACACGTTGACGCCAAGGCGGACGTCTTTCCCGAGAACCGGGGCCGGTCCGGTTCGGACCCAGCGGGCACCGAGCTGAACGCCCTGGCGAATCCAGCAACCGTCCCCGATGACGACCCCGGCATGGACGGCGATACCGCTCTGGTGGATGATTCGAACGCGCCGACCAATGAGCGCGGTTTCGTGAAGCTCTATCCCGTACCGACGAGTCGCCCGCCTCCGGAGAGTGCGAGGCACGCAGAGAACGAGTCGACGGAGAACCCCCGGCGACACCCGACGGCCGAAGCGTCCAAGACGGTAGGCGAGCAGAGCCTGGAAGCCGGGGTAGCGCCATTCACCGAGGTTCGCTTCTCGGTCTTCCCGCACGAGTGTGAGTAACTCGCGAAGCGTAGGCTCAGGGGTTGCTGTCGGTGGGGCTGCGGAGGGACGGTCGTCCAATGCCGAGACCTTCTCCACGGGTTGTCCGTCTGCAGATGTCGGGGAACCTTCATTGCGACGAGCCACGGAGTGACCGTTGACATCGAACGACCACCGAGGTGACCGAGCCTGGAGACGGGACCGGTTCCTCGCAGGGCCGGCGCGATGTCGAGACCGTCGTCACGCTACCACGGCGATTGTCGCTTCCCTCATCCTGCCCATCCTGCCGGACCGATCACCCATGTCCACTACGCTGGCTCCTCTGTCGACGAAGTACGGAGCCCGAGGCGGACGTTGGTTCCCGGAAATCGTGAGCCCGAACGAACCCGACGAGGCGCGGTCTTCGTGCTGCCGACGTCGCTCACCCGCCAACGCGGCCCCGCGGCGCCCTGGATCACCACGGCGGGCTGGGCTTCGGGCGCGAAGACCGAGCTAGGGGACGCGTGGATCGTCTCGATGGCAGGCGTCGTGACCCCGGAACGGGCACTGGACCTCCTGTCCGAGACCGGAACGACCAGCCCTCGCCGGAGATCCCGCGCCCGCCGGGGGGTCCCGGAGCCGGTCGTGACTGCGGCCAAGGATGTACGACGACTACGGGAGGCTCATCGGCTCCGGCACGCCGTGCTGGTGCCTGGCCCATGGACGTCGACCGACGTTGCCTTCGTCTGGCAACGTCATGACCTGTTCCACACCGCGGGCTTCGACCTCGCGCGCCGCCTTGACTGTCCGGTCGTCGTGGCCGTGCACGGCGGCGTGGTGCGTGAATCCGAGGGTTGGGGCGTGCACCGGCCGGGCTGGGGGAAACTCGTGGAACGATTCGGGGAGTTCCGCCATTGGCGACGCGCGGATCTTCTCACGTGCGTGAGCGACGAGGTCGTCGCGATCGCCGAGGAAGCCGGGGTCGACCGAGACCGGATCCTGGTGACACCGAATGGCGTCGACCTGAGCCTGTTCCAAGAGTCGGACGGGCCGAGCCCGATACGGGAGCGGTTCGGGCTCGTTGACCAATTCGTCGTGGGCTGGTCTGGGTCCTTCCGCCGATTCCACGGACTGGAGGATGCGATTCACGCGATCGTCACCCTTCAGAAGGACATTCCGAACATCGCACTGTTCCTTGTCGGTGACGGACTGGACCGCCCTCGCATCGAGGATGCTGCGAGGACCATGGGTGTCAGGCGTCTCGTCATCACCGGCACGGTTCCTTACCGTCATGTTCCCGACTATCTCGCCGCGATGGACGTTGCGATGGTTCTTACAGGACATGAGCAGGCCTTTCACTACTCGCCGGTCAAGCTCCGTGAATACATGGCGTGCGGCCTTCCCGTGGTTGCTCCTCGCATCGGCGAATTGCCGAGGATGATCGAGGACGGAGTCAACGGACGCCTGGTTGAACCACGCAACACACAGGAGCTTGCCAGCGCAATCGCCCAGCTCGCGCGGAACGGACCCCTTCGTGCCCGTGTCGGTAGGCAAGCGCGGCTCGACATCGAGAGAACCGGCTCGTGGGAGGCGCAGGTTCGCGCGGTTCTGCAGCGACTAGAGTCTTCTTAGTCCTAGGGAGGATCCCGCGCCCGCACCTCCCATCTCACGCATGATCGTAGGTACACCTCGCTTGGAAACGAAACTGGTTCAGCGGCTTGCTTCTGAGCTGCAGGGGTGTTGTCGTGCCGACAATCACCGGCAGCTGGCGGGCGGGATGGAGCCTCTGCCGACGTCGGCGTGAGCTGCCTTACGTTACGCCGACCTCCGGATTGTGCGAAAATACCATCAGATTGTGCGGGTATACCATCGGGCGAGCCTGCCTGTCACATGTCGAGCCGTTCCTGCTGCTCCGAGCACCTTCCGTGCCGGTGGCGAACTCACGAGCCGTGACCCGTCACGCCAGGTGAACCAATCGCCAGGGAGCGGCCGTCCCATGAGGCGTCGAGCGACGTCGCCCAGTGACCAGCTTTCAGCGAGTGTTCGCACTGCACCCGTACCAAGCGCCTCAAAGGGAAAACTTCCCCATGCGCGAGCTTCGTCAATGGTGGGTGTCAAGACGAATTGCCGCAGGTTCTCAGTCACCGTCGCTCGCAGACCGGCATGCAGGGCAACGATCTCGCGGTCGATCACGAGGTCGTCCGTGAAGCAGTCGATCGTCTCGCGCATCAACCTGAACCCCCGAGTTCCTACGAGACCGGAGGGCTGCGTTGCCAGGGTGGGCTCGACCCGATCTCCTTCACATCGATACCCGATCGTCGTGCCATGATCCGCCGTGCAGAAGACTTCGAGGAAGGGAACCAGTCCCGCGAAGCGCTCGATCCCGCGGCCGTGCACAGCATCGAAGAGAAAGACCTCAAGCGCCGCACAGCCGGCATCCGTCGCTGACGCAGGCCATGGTTCGGCGCGTTCACGATAAGCCAGGAAGCCGATGGGGGCCGACTCCTCGACCTGGGCTCGGAACTCGCTGAGGGCGACGAACTGGCTGGCCACGCCGCCGAGATCGACGATGCCGACTCGCCCGGATGCCAGGAAACCTTCCTGTGCCAGGTACGCCTGGACCTCACGCCGCGCGATCCTCGCGCGACCTCGAATGATGGTGGCGAGGTCATCACGCGTGAGCAACTCCATCAGCCGGGTCAGCCCGGAGGTGGTCAGCTGTTCGCTCCAGCGCTCAGGGAAGAATCCGGCGGATTCCAATTCCGTGGCGACTGCCTCGGCGTCAAGGTTGAGCCGCGCGAGGATCGAGCGTATGGAGCCCTGCGCTCCGTGTGACAGCAACCAAGGAGCCGTCTGTTCGCTCAGTTCGCCAGCTGCCGCAAGATTCAAGACTTGTCGGCTACCACAGAGGTACCTGAGATCACAGCCGACTCCGATCCTCTCCGCCAGAACCGTCGCGATCCGCAGCAACTGCTGCCCATCGCGTGCCAGGAAGTACAGGCGGTCGACCCCATGACGCGATGCCTGCTGGAGAACCCAGAGGACGTACGCCACCAGGAGTGGTCCCGCCACGCCAGCCGTCGTGTCCCTGACGGCTCGGGACAGCGGATCCGGCGCCGATACCGTGCATCGCGCGAGCCGCGATGCTCCCGCCAGGAGCGACGACAACCCTTCCGTCTCCCAACGGCGCGCCTCCAGGTACTCCTCGAAGCGGTTCGGATTGCCGCCCGGGAGATGGCGCGTTGTGATGCCGAGCCGCTTCGCAGGGATGATGTCGACCGACAGGTCGTTGCCATGGTGCACGACTTCAGCGGCTCGAACATGCTCCAGACGGAGCACCTCCGCGAACAACCGGCCCGTGCTCTTCGCTGCGCCGTGGTGATTGGAGACGTAGACGTGGTCGCCTGGCCCGAGCACGCCGTGCCTCCTCAACTGCTCCTCGAGGAAAGTGCTCGGTAGGTACGTGTCAGAGACGAAGATGATTCGATGCCCCGCGGCCCGGGCGCTCTCGACGGCAGCTCGTCCACTCGGCAAGCAACGGAACAGTTCAGCTTCCAGCCGGAGTTCGGACTCGATCATCTGGTCTCGAACCGCTGAAGTCAATCCGAATGCAGACCCGAACTCGTCGTAGATCTCCTTCAACGTAATATGAGAGTCACGCCCCCCGGCATTCCGAAAGGCGCGACGATCGGCCGCCAGCCGATGCCGTGCGAAGGCCTCCGGAGTGCTACGGCCCAGCCCCCTGACCTGGAGCCATCTTCCCAGTAGCAGAAAGACAGCGTGCGGCGAAGCGACGGAACGGGTGAGAACGGTGTCGAAAACATCGAACGAAGCCACGCTAAGGGGCTCCTTCGTCCTCCGACGACCCACCCAACGAGGCGTGGGAACCGCTACGAGGTCCGCCCACGCCGGTAGCTTCGCCATGACACGGCGCGGACTCCTCACCTCCCCGGCTCCCGGCGGACGAGTACACGCGTTGCCAACAAGCGTTCGCCTCCGATCGGACGGAGCAACACGACCAGCGAGCGGCGCCACCAGGAACCCTTCCCCAGTACGAGAAGGCGGCTTCGGCGCGCCCAGCGACGTGCACGATGACCCTGTGTCGGGATGGCGATCCGACGAGCGCCGTGTCGAGGCCACACGTGGTAGGCCCCGACCGGCAGCGGTCGTATCTCTCGGCGACGTCGAGACCATGGTCGCTCCCCATCGACGATCAACACGACCTGCTCGCCGGAATCCTGAGGCGTATGAAGAGAGCGCAAAGATTCCTCCCAGTGGGTCGTCGAGGGATCAGGTTCGCCGTGGCCGAATGGCCCCGACCAGCCCTCACGCGGTGCTACCACGATGGAACCGCCCATGCAGCCCGCTCACGCAGCTGGTCATCGGACATCAGTGCCGACGCCACGGCCACATACCAGTCAGGCGGGGGGAACGAGGACACGACGGCTCGCTTCACCTGTTCGATCGAGGTCATCAATAGCGCCCATCCGAGAGGGGCCTCGAACCGCCAGCCCCGCCCGATCGTGTCAGCCAGCGTGCGACCGCACCACGTGTCGACACCCAGAACGCGTGACAAGGCGCCGGCCGCACCCAACTGCTGACGGTCGCCGACGGATTTAGCCAGCGTCAGCATCAGATAGCACTGGTCGAACCAGGGAGGAAACCGCGAAGACGCTGTCGCCCAGTCAACGACAGCAATCCCCCGCCGAGTCTGTAGGAGGTTGCCGACGGCGACGTCGCCATGCTGCCAGGTCGGCGGGGTCATGATCCCGGACGCGGCAGCGGCACTTGTGAATGAAGCGAGCTTGTCGCGATCAGGTGCCTCGAACACCTCATCAGTCGGCAGTCTCATGAACTCGGACAAGCCCGTCCTCGTGGTGTGGGCATCCCTGGCTGCGCCATAGCCGGCAAGGATGCGACTCCACTCCCCGACACTGCTGACGTAGCGCCTCAGTCGCCGGACGGCTCTTGGCGAACGCGAAGCCGCCGGGCTGGCAAGTCGCAGCCGACGACCCGGGATAACCGTCATCGCGAGCACCGTCAGCTTCGGCAGGCTCAGAACGCTCAAGGGCTCGGGCACGAGGTGACGGTGATGTGGCGGCAACAGGTCGCGCACGTCGCCGAGGTTTCGGAACTCACGAACGAGTTCAGCGCCGGCACTTGTGCCTGATCCCAATTTCAGAACGGCTCGCGGGCGTGCCGCTCGGTCAGACTGGCGGAATATGAGCATCTGCCCAGGTCGACGGCTCCAGTTCACCACAATGTCGTGACGAGAGGGCGTCTCACCCGGGAACCAGATCGACCATCGTTGGTCGCTCCATCGGATCGCCTGGTCAAGCATGCGGTCGGCTCCCGATCAGCCACGAGGCTAGGCTCGGTCAGCCGTCACGACGACGGATGACGCGCGCAGGATTTCCCACCGCGATGACATTGGACGGGATGTCCGTTGTGACGACGGCCCCTGCACCGATCACGGCTCCCTCCCCTATCCGCACGCCCGAAAGCACGATCGCGCCATACCCCAGCCACACACCGTCACCGATCAGGACAGGGCCCTTCGTCGTCAGAGATTGATTCCGGACAAGGACATTAGCGGCGGTTCCATGGTCGAAGGAGTAGATGGCACAGCTCGGGGCGATCTGCACGTCCTCCCCGATCTGGATCGGTGCAACATGCGAGGACAGGTGGCAGCGCGGATGCACGTGGGTCCGCGCACCGATCGTGACCGCTCCCCCTGGTCCGGTCTCGATGCAGACGTCTGCGTTCAGGTAGACATGGTCCCTGATCCGAACAGTCCCACCTTCACGGTGCTGGTACACGACGACACGATCGCCGAGGAACACGTGGGGACCGAGCTCGAGCGACGCGTGGTCGAGTCGGGCGCTCGGCGCGACGTAACCGTGCCGTGTGAGCTCAGCGAGCCGGTGTCGCCCGAAGTATGGCGGCGCCGTCAAGGTCGCCAGGGTGGTCGCAAGGCGGCGGAGAAACGGGACTCGTGCCAAGCGCATCCAGCTTTCGGACCAGATCAGCCGCATCGACTTGCGAACGCCGTGGCTGCGCAAGCCGGAGACGACGCGACGACGGCCGGATCTGCCGAGCCTCAAGAGGTGATTCAACGATGACCTCCCTTCATCCCCGCCCATCCGCCAGCCGGTCGGTCCATCTGACACCGATGCTCCCAGTGGCCCCTGCGGTCTCGCGCACGCGGGAGCCCTCACCCCGACTGCCAGTCACATCTTCATCTTGACCGATGGTGCCGGGCCGGGACATCCCACCACCAGCCGCGGCACCTTAGCTTGCTAGCGTGCCGGACGCGCCCGGGCCCGCGCGAGCGTCCAGGTGGTGGTCCCGTCGAAGCGCCAGAGGGCGCGGCCCTTACCAACTGCACCACGCCAACCCAATGCACAGGAACTCGTCCGTCTGGTTCGAGAGGACTGGCAGGCCAACCTGCGTGACTGGCGTAATCCGGGATTTCAGGCACTCCGCTACCGCTTGGTGCAGTTTCGACACCGGCGGGCATCGCGTCTAGGCAACGCTATCGTCATGGCGCTTGCGGGGCGGCGGGGTGGCGTGAACTCATGCCGCGGTCTTCTTCTTGGTGATCGTGCTGGTGTCGCTGGACGGTGGCGGGTCGATGCCGAGCTCCACGCGCAGCAGGTGCAGCTGGTGGCGCTCCACCTCGGAAACCGACACTCGCGACCAGCGGTCGGCGCAGCGGATGAGGGTGGCGAACACCAGCTTCATCGCGGAGCGTTCGTCGGTGAACCGGGGGATGATCTTGGTGCGGCGTTCCTCGACGAAGGAGCGTTCGGCGAGGTTGGTGGTGCGCACGTTGATGCGATGCCGGTGCGGGATGCGGTGGATGGCCAGCAGCGCGTCGAGGTCGTCGGCCAGGCAGTCCATCGCCGCGGGGAAGGTCCGCGCGAAGCGGTTGATGACCTGATCGGCGGTCGCGCGTGCCTGGTCGAGGGTGGCGGCGTCCCGGATGGTGCGCACATGGGCCATCACCTCGGGCGCGGCGTCGTCAGGCAGCTTGGCGCGGATGTTGGAAAGCCGGTGGAACCAGCAGCGGATCCTGATCGAGTCGGGCCACACGCTGCCGATGGCGTTGGTCAGTCCGGGTGCCCCGTCCGCGGTCACACTGGTCGGGGCCCGCAAGCCCCGGGCGACCATGTGGCGGAAGAACTCGGTCCGCGCCTGCTCGGATCCCTTGTTGCCCACCGCCAGGTGCAGCAGATGCTTGAACCCGCCCGAGTCGATGCCCCAGGCCACCAGCACCGCTTCCTTCGCACCGTGCCGGCGCAGCGACTCGAACACCGCATCGACGAACAGATACTCGACCTCGATATCGGACAGATCCCGCGCGCAAAACGCCTGGAACTGCTCCCAGATCCGATCGGTGATCTCGCTCACCGCCGACTTGGAGATCTCTCCGCTCTCGCGGACGCGGCGGACGATCCCGGTTACCCTCAGGCCGTCCCATTGGCCGCGACGAAGGTCGGATGCGGACGCAGGGCGGCGCGCCACGGTCGAGCCGGACCGGAGCACGTGCACGAGTGGAACAGACTGCTCCTGCAAGAGCTGCACATCCAGAGGGAATCGAGGCAACGAGCTGTTGCCATCGTAGTGTTCGTAGCAAGCGTCCACTCGGGAGGGAACTACTGGAGTCTGGTCGGGCTGAGGCCACCATGGCGCCTTCATCGACGAGGTTGCCATGGAGGGTTGACACCTTCGAGGCGACGGAACGGGTCTTCGTTCCGGTCGAGATGGAGGGGATTGATTGATGCCGGGTGCCTTCTACACGGCTCTCGAAACGGCTGCCTCGACCCGCGCCGACGATCCGGCGTTCACCTTCTTCGACACCGATCACCAGACGACGACCTACACGTTCGGGGGGCTGTTGTCGGCCGCCCAGGACGTCGCTCAGCGGCTCCGCGAGGAAGGTCTCGACGATCGGAGCCGCCCCCTCGGCCTGCTCCTCAGCTCCCAAGAGGAGCAGATCGTGCACTATCTCGGAGCCCTTTGTGCCGGTGCGGTGCCGTCAATCCTGACGCCACCGAACCGCAAGCTCAACCGGGAGTACTACGCGGTGACGATGATGGAGGTCTTGAGACGCTCCCGGTTCCGTGCGCTCGTGACCGACCTGGACGACGTCCCATTCTCGGTTCCTGCCTATGGGCCGGGGAGCATCACGCCGACACCCGCCCCGGAACCTGATGGCCCAGTGCCTGAAAACGGCGAACCGTTGGACGCGTCGTTCCTCCAGTTCTCGTCGGGGACGACCGGGATCAAACGCGGCGTACTGGTCCGGGACGAGGCCGTGCTCGCGCAGCTGCATGCCTACGCGGCTGCGCTCGGGCTGACCGACGAGGATCGGATCGTGTCCTGGCTGCCCCTCTACCACGATATGGGCTTCATCGCCTGCCTCAACATGCCGCTGCTCTTCGGCGTGCACACGATCATGATCGATCCCATCACTTGGGTCACGCGGCCATCGCTGCTGCTTCGTGCCGCTTCGCGTTTCGGCGGGACCCTGTCGTGGAACCCCAACTTCGCCTATGCCTTCATGGCGCAACGGATCCGCGATAGCGAACTCGACAGTGTGGACCTTTCCATGCTCCGGGGCCTGGTCAACTGCTCGGAGCCGGTGACCCACGCAAGCCAAGAGCAGTTTCGCGCGCGGTTCGCGCCTCACGGGCTCCGCGACGACGTGTTCCTGGGCTGCTACGCCATGGCGGAGACGACCTTCGCCCTGACCCACGGCGCGGGGTCGGACCCGGACGCTCTGGACGAGATCGGTCCCGTCGCCAGTGCCCGCGCCACGGACCGCGACCCATACGTTTCGGTTGGAAGACCGATCGATGGCGTCGAACTCGAGGTGATGAAGCAGGAGGGCGAGCCCTGCCGTGACCGTGAGATCGGGGAGTTGTGGGTGCGTTCCCCGTTCAACTTCACCGGCTACTACGGAGAGCCGGAGGCGACGGCCGAGGTGTTCGCCGGTGACTGGTACCGGACCGGTGACCTGGGGTATCGGATCGGGGACAGGTTCTTCATCACCGGACGCTGCAAGGACGTGCTCATAGTCGGCGGGGTGAACGTGTTCCCCAACGACCTCGAAGACGTGGTCGCACGGGTCGACGCGGTGATCCCGGGGCGCGTGGCTGCGTTCGCCGAGTTTGACACCCGGATGCAGACCGAGCAGATCACGATCCTGGCCGAATCGGAGCTGAAGGACGAGGCAGCGCACGAGGCGGTTTTGCGCATCCGGCAGTGGGTGCAGGCGTCATTCGAGCTGGCCTCCTTCGAGGTCCGCCTGGTGCCCCCGGGATGGCTCGTCAAGAGCTCGTCCGGCAAGATCGCTCGATCGGCCAACCGGGACAAGTGGGACCGTGAGCGGCCGCACGCCGTGGCAGCCAGCAGGAGCACGCCGCAATCCGGATGACCTGCGCAGCATCGACTGGTGGACGTCGCCGTGGCGGCGGAGGCGTGTGATCGCGCCATCCTCATCCTTCCTGGCGGACCTCGTCCGTTGCCGCAACGACCCCGTGGGCGATGTTGGAGGGTGCGCGAGGGGACTCCACCGGAGACAGAGCAGGCATTACGGCTTCCTCCCGCCGGGCCAGCCGGCCCGACACACGGTACGTTTCCGTGTTGCTGTGAGAGTTCCAGGGGGAGCTTCATCGCCCACGCACCTCCCTGGCCGGAGGCGCACGTCTACGCCCCAGGGCTGAGGCACATACCCTCCCCGACCGGAGCATGCATGGAGGCGGCACGGAGTTGAGCGATCTGGGTACCGCCGAGACCTTCGTCCTCGTCATAGCGGGGCTCGCTGCCCTTGCCGTTCTTCGAACTATCCTCGTCCGAGAAACCGACCCCGTCATCGCAAGGCTCATCGCCTTTGGTCTGTTGGCGAAACTGACGGGTTCCATGGCCCGCTATACCGTCATGGCTGGTCTCTACGACGGCCGTGGCGACTTCATGCGGTATTTCTCGAATGGTGTCGAGATCGCCAGGCAGATCCGGTTGGGCTCGTTGCCGGACCAGGCCCGGAGCACCGGGACGCCCTTCATGGACTTTCTCACGGGTGTCGTGTACGTCGTCGTCCCAAACCAACTCTGGGTCGGGTTCGTCGTCTTCAGCCTGTTGTCGTTCGTCGGTGCCTACCTGTTCCTACAGGCGTTCCGGCTCGCCATGCCCGAGGGCAATCATCGACGTTACGCCGCGCTCATCTTTTTTCTCCCGACGATGGTGTTTTGGCCGTCGAGCATCGGCAAGGACGCGTGGCTCGTCTTCACACTGGGTGTCGCTGCTTACGGTGGGAGCCGTGTCCTGAGCCGGGCGAGGTTTGGCTACCTCATCGCAGCACTGGGTGGAGCGGGTGCATTCGCCGTACGCCCGCACATGGGCGCGTTGTTCGCAGTCAGTCTCGCGGCCGCATATGTGCTGCGGTTCCGCGACACCACCGTTCAGCGTGGCGTCGCGGCGTGGGTGTTGGGACTCGTGATCGTAGGCGCCGGTGCTGGCTACGCGGCGGCCAACTTTGGCGACGAACTACCCCGCGACGAGTCAGTCGAGGGAACCACCACCGACCAGATCGCCGCGGAGACAGCGCGGCGCACCGAGACGGGCGACTCGGAGTTCGAGAGCCGGCCCGTGCGTGGCCTCAGCGACTTCTGGCATGCGGCGGTGACGGTGCCGTTCCGGCCGTTCCCGACAGAGGGACATAATCGTCAGGCGCAGCTGGCCGGTCTGGAAGGGCTCCTGCTGCTACTGCTCTTGATCATCTCGATCCCTCGGCTGCGATCGCTGCCCCGCCAACTCTTGCGACGTCCCTACCTCGCCCTGGCCTCTGCCTACTGCGTCGGTTTCATCATCGCGTTCTCGAACGTGGGTAACTTCGGGATCCTGACCCGACAACGATCCCAACTCCTGCCGTTCCTCGCAGTCCTGCTCGCCCTACCGAAGCTGCAGACGGCCCTGGGGTCTCGGCATCGGCGTGGGCGCCGACCGCTGATCGTTGGAGCGTCCCGAACCGACGAGCAGCACGACGACGCACCAGCACGCACCGAGCACCCTGACCTTGCAGCACCGGTGGAGCTCGTGGTCGACCTGCCGGCCGGTGCAATGGACGAAGAGGCCGCGGACGCACCCAAACGAGACGGCACGTAACCGACGCATCTGCGTTGTGCCGGCACGGTCAGCGCCCCCGCATCCAATGGCGTAGCTCACCGGCCTCGACGATTCCGGCCCCATCGGGCAACCGGTCGAGCAGCTCGGCCATGGTTCCCAGCAGCGCACGACCATCCAGATCCTGCCGGTTGCGGACCCGGCTCATTGCTCGCACGAGACGGCCTGCCGGTGTCACCGGACGGTCAGACAGCGTCCAGCTGGCGATTGGAAACCGCCCTGCTGGTCGCGCCGTGTATCCGCCGCGGTCAAGGAGGTCGAACTCCCCGAGGAGCTCCTGCATCGAAGTGGCCCACTGCAACCGGTTGCCGGGAATCTCGATTGCAACGTCGTGGGCATCCAGCGTGGCGCTTGGTCGATCCACCAGCTGGAAGCCTTCCTGCCGCCAGCGTCGCTCATCGTCGGCCGCCCGGGTCCGTCGGGCCGGGGGCATGAGATGGGCTCGCCCGTTCTCCAACAGCACGGTGGCGTCGAGTTGGGGTCGCTCGCTGGTCTCGCCAGCCTCGAAGGCGTCGACGACATCCCAGATGGCCTCGAGGACCCGGCGCAGAGATTCGGTCCGCAGCATCCGTCGGTGACCGAGGTACAGCCGATGCAGCTCCTGCGGCCCGCCGTCGCCCGGTGACGCGAGATAAGCCGACAGGTTCGCTGGCGGATCCGCCTCAGGCACATGACGCTCGGCGAACGCCGCCGTCACCAGCTCGCCAGCCGCCAGGTTGTTCACGCGCACGCCGAGGACGTGGCTGCCGGCACGCAGCGGGACGGTGACCGCCCAGCCTAGGCGGTCGACCTCGGTCCGTCATATGGACGGCGGCACCGCCAGGTAGCGCGGCGCGGGCGGCAGGTCAGCAGTCCGCATCGTCGTCCTGTTGGGTCTCTTCCGACTGCCCAGCGACGCCGGCGAGCACGCCCGCGCGGCCGAGCTCGCGGACCATCTCCAGGACGTCGTGTTCTACGGTGTTGCGCGATGCGCCGAACGCCTCCGCGAGGTCGTCGGCCATCGCGCGGATCGTCGTCTCGCCGTCGAACAGGGCGCACACGACGGTGCCGATCGCATCCAGCTGGTGCAGGTGGCCGCTCGACTCGTCGTAGAGCACCGCCTCGTCGGCGACCTCCACCATCACCATCGCTTCGTGCAGATACGGGACGAAGTCGCTGGTGAGCAGGTCCGGGTCGTGCAGGTCGATCGTCACGCCAACACCTCGTCGTAGATGGCCTCGATGCGCCGCGCCGCGCGACCGATCGAGAACCGCTCCTCCACGTGCCGGACGGCCAGGGTTGCCATCTTGGCACGTCGATCGGTGTCGAACAGCAGGTCGCGGATCGCTTCCGCCAGCACGTGGGGGTCCCCGGGAGGGACGAGGACACCGTGGCGGCCGTCGTCGACGGCCTCCGGGATCCCGCCGACCCGGGTGGCCACGCACGGCACCCCCGCTGCCATCGCCTCCAGCAGAGAAATGGGCAGCCCCTCGTACCGGGAGCCGAGCACGAACAGGTCCAGGGCGGGCAGCAGCTCGGTCACGTCGTCGCGCAAGCCGAGGAACCGGACGTGGCCGTCGAGGCCACGCGCCCGTACGTCGGCCTGGATCTGCTCCTCCAGGGGCCCCGTGCCGATGAGGAGGACGACCATGTCCGGGATGTCGCCCCGAAGCTGGTCCACCGCCGCCATCAGCCCGGCGTGGTCCTTCTTGGGCGTGAAGTTGGCGACCGTCCCGATGACCGGAGCCGCTGCCGGAACGTCGAGCAGCGATCGCGCGTGCCTGCGCGCTTGCGAGCCGCGAGCCACCGTGTCCGCGGCGACGCCGTGGAGCAGCGTCTCGACCGGCGGTCCAGGTCGCCGTCCGGTCCACCGCAGCGCTGCGATGGACGACGCGACACCGTCCGACACGGCGATGACGGCCGTGTTGCGCCGGTAGGTCGCCGCGTTGATGGCGCGAGTGCCCCAGCGGTAGCGCTCCCACACGTTGTGCTCGGTGTGGACGAACGGGGTGTCACGGGCTGCCAGCACCCGGGCCGCGGCAGCCGGAACCGGGCTGTGGGTGTGGACGAGGTCGTAGCCGCGCTCGTGCAGCAGCCGGCGCAGCCGCAGGACCCAGCGCGGGTCGACGGTGCGACGGGCCTCGAGACAGATCGCCGGGATGTCGTGGGCATCGAGCTCGGCCACCAGTGCATTCTTCCACGGCAGCAGGTAGGCGACCTCGACGTCGAAGCGGCTCCGGTCGAGCTTCGGCGCGACCAGCGTCAGCAGCCGCTCCGCCCCGCCGAGTCCGAGGCCCTTCATCAGCCACAGCACCCGCGTGGCCATCAGCGTGTCCTGCCGCCACGCAGCGATCTGAGGCCACGACGGATCCAGGCCACGCCGGCATCGCCGCCGCGCACCGCCGTAAAGTCGCGTGACGGCAGCGTCACGGCTCGGAGGAAGCGGACCTTGGCGCCGACGCCGTCGAGATAGGGCAGGGACGCGACCACCTTGGCGGCGTAGGTGCGGTTGTCGCCGATGTAGCTCGCGATGGCGCGCCGCTCGTGGCGGGTCGGGCGGTGGTCGGCAACCGCGTCGACGATGGGGCCGGCGAGGGGATAGCCCAAGAGATCGCGACACAGCTCCAACGCTCGTGCCAGCACCGCATGGGCTCGCCAGCGCCGGCTCAGCTCGATCACGCGGTCTGGGTCGCGGTCGCCGTTGGTCAGCATCTGCGCCACGTCACGCACGCTCCCGTATCGGGGCCGGGGATCACCCAGCGCCGCGTGGTAGCACGCGTGCAGCAGGCGGGTGTCGGGCCCGAGGGCTTGCAGCCGACGGCCGCCGAGGTCGAACGGCTGGGCGGAGCGGAACAGCTCGTCGAGCTCGATCGCGAGGCCGAAGCTGCCGAACACGAGGCTGCGGTGGGTGTCCAGCTCGTCCCCCGCGGTCCCCTTGAGGGTGGCGCCCTTGCCAAACCGACGGTCGAACCCGGGGCTCGGCTCTGGCACCGGCCGCACGTAGCCGAGGCCCAGCAGGATGTCGAGCGCATGCTCGAACTGAGCCGACGGGAACAGCAGGTCGACGTCGCCGAACGGACGGAGCGCCGGGTCCGGATAGTCGAGGTGCGCGACCGCGGTGCCCTTGAGCACGACGAACGGCACATCGGCATGGTCGAGCGCGCCTGCCACGTCCAGCAGGCGCCGCTCGAGCTGCACCGCCGCGGCGCACGCGGTCAGGTGCAGCTCGTCCACCGCCTCGCGCTGTTCGCCCGTCACCGGTAGTACACCGTCGGTGACCGCCGCGTGGAGGAAACCCGCCAGCCGCTGGGCCCGGGCCCGTCGCACGAGGTCCTTCCAGGCAGGCTCCGGAAGCGGGGCATCCGCCAACCTGTCGCGCTGCCCGGGAAGGCCGAAGGCTGCGAGCCATCGCACGATCGGAGGCGCGGGATGGGTCATCCAACCTCCAGCGCGCCAGCGGCGAGCAGGTCCTCCAGGAACGGCTGTAGCTCCGCGCCGACCTGGTCGGCCTCGACCCCGTAGGCCGCTGCCACCGCGTCCGCGACAGCGGATTCGTCCATGGGTTCGGTCAGCAGCTGCCAGATGGCATACGCGGTGCCCGTGAGCAGCAGGTGGTCGTCACGTCCGGGCGCGAGGACGATGGCCCGCTGCCCGGATCGCCGCCACAGCGCCCGTGCGTCGCGACGCCACACCCGGGTCACGGCTGGACCGTCGTGCCCCGTGCTGCGGCCCGTCGGAGGGGCTCGTAGTAGCCGTAGACGCGGGCCGCCTCCCCGCCGACGAGGACGATGCCGGCCACATCAGCGTTGAGGCGGGCCAGCTTCTCGGTGGTGAGGCGGGCCTGTTCCAGGGGCGTGCGCCCGCTCCGCGAAACTACCAGGACAGCGTCGATCGCCGGGATCAGCGCGGTGGCTTCGTTGGTCGCCAGCAACGGTCCCGTGTCGAAGATGACGACGTCCGCCAACTCCTTCGTCAGCTCGACCAGGCGCTTCCCGTCTGCGACGAGCCAGGGCAATGTGACGCCGTGGGCTCCAGCGCTGATCAGCGACACCCGAGGGACCGCGGTCGCCTGCTTCAGCATCTCGAGATCTGGAGATTCGAACTCCTGCAGCTGGTGCCGACCCTGTTCGACCGTGACGCCCAGCAGCTCGTGAACCGAGGCGCGACGAAAGTCACAGTCCACGATGAGGACGGTCTGCCCCGCTTCAGCGAAGCTCGCCGCCAGGTTCGCCACGACCGTCGACTTGCCTTCCGCGGCGGTCGCCGAGGTGACCAGGAGCGTCGGAGGGGGCGTCGGCGTGCTCACCTGTGAGGCGGCTCCAACCATGCCATTACTGGTCGGCGTCTCACCGTGCAGGTGCCAGCGCGGATTGAACTGGATCGCGAGCCGCAAGCCGCGGAACGCCTCTGCCGCGTCCGAGGCCGGCTCCTCCCTGACCGGCAGTCTGACACGATCACGCTCGCGCTTCGGCCGATGCGGAATCTCGGCGACAACGGGCAGGCCGAAGGCATCTTCCGCGTCCGTGCGTGTCCGGATCCGGACATCGAAGCGGTCGACGGCGAAGACGAGGCCGATCCCAAGAATGGCGGCGAGCAGGACCGCAAGGGCGAAGCGTGGCCCCGGCCGCTCCGGCACCTCGAAGACCGCTTCGGTGGGCGGCTCGGCCGGAACCGCGACAGGCTGTTGCAGGCTGTCGAAGGTGGGTTCCTGGCCGAGGTCGATCAGGCTGAGGTCGCGGATCTCGTTCTGCACCTGCCCGTACTGGTCGACGAGGACGCTGAGCTCGGATTCGACCAGCCGGCGGTCGAGGCTGCCCTCCGGCAGCTGGCCGATCTGCTCCTCGAGCTCGCGGACGCGGACGTCGATCGTGGCCGCACGATCGGTTGCTCGCTCGAGACGCTGTGTGGCCGCGGCGTCGGCACGCTCGTTGAAGTGGTCGATGACCACCGTCGCATACGCGTTTGCGAGCTCGGTCGCCAGGTCCGGGTCCGGATGGTGGGCGCGTATCTCCAGCGTTCCCAGCCCGGCACTGGCCTCGAGCTCCACCGAGCGGATGTCGCCCGTCGTGATGCGGTCGTCCACGCGCGCGGCCACGCCGTCGACCACCTCGCCCTGACGGGCGAGCATCATCACGAGCTCGAGGTTCTCCGTCGCCGTCGACTCGCGGGCACGGATCAGCACATGGCTGGCCTGGTAGGACACGCCCGGGTCGGCCTGCACCATCCCGTCGCGGTCCGACTCGGTGTCAGGCAGCGTGGCCCAGCCGACCACCAGGCCCAGGGCGACGGCTCCGGCCACGATCGGCCACCACCGTCGCAACGGCGTGAGGTAGCGCGCCAGGGGATTCGCGTCGGTCATACGTGCTCACGTCCGGGTGTCCGGGCCTGGGCCTCGGGGAGCCGGATGACCGAGGCGCCCCGGTAGGCGGTCTCCCACAGCAGTTCCCGGGCCTTGTGATCGTCGCGCTGCTCCACGGCGTGGGCGAGTCGAAGGACCGCATGCCGGACATCGGTGGGACCGAGCAGCCGGGGATGCAGTTGCAGGATCTTCGGGTGCGAGGTCGCAACTGGGTGCTCGTCGTCGCTGTTGAGCTCCTCCTCGAGCTTCTCCCCCGGCCGCAGCCCGGTGACCTCGATGCGCATGTCGACCCCGGCCCGGTAGCCGGCGAGCGAGATCATCCGGTTCGCCAGATCGACGATCCGGACCGGCTCGCCCATGTCCAGCATGAACACCTCGCGATCCTGTGCCAGAGCGGCCGCCTGTAGGACCAACTGGACCGCTTCCGGGATGCTCATAAAGTACCGGGTCACGTCGGGGTGGGTGACGGTGACCGGACCACCCTGACGGATCTGGCG
>CAZSQF010000002.1:0-38103 GCA_964608935.1 uncultured Actinomycetota bacterium
CGCGGTCCGCGGCATCGACCTCGACCTGCGGCGCGGCGAGACGCTCGGAGTGGTCGGCGAGAGCGGCTCGGGCAAGTCGGTCACCGCCTCCGCGATCATCCAGCTGCTCGACCCACCCGGCCGGGTCACGTCCGGGAGCATCCTGCTCGACGGCGAGGACCTCGTCCGGGTCTCCAACCGCCGCATGCGACAGCTGCGCGGGCCCGAGATCGGCATGATCTTCCAGAACCCGGTCGCGTCCCTGAACCCGGTGCTGACGATCGGCTTCCAGATGCGGGAGACGATCCGGCACGTCACCGGCTGCGACCGGGCCACCGCGGCCAGGCTCGCGCGCGAGTCGCTCACCGACGTGGGGATCCCCGACCCCGACCGCATCGCGCGTCAGTACCCGTTCGAGTTGTCCGGGGGCATGAACCAGCGCGTGATGATCGCGATGGCGCTCACGGCCAGCCCGCGCATCCTCCTCGCCGACGAGCCGACGACCGCATTGGACACCACCACCCAGGCCCAGATCCTGCGCCGGCTCGTCGACCTGACCGACGACAAGGACATCAGCCTCGTGCTCATCACCCACGACGTCGCGGTCGTGGCCGAGTACGCCGACACGATCCTGGTCCTGTACGCCGGCGAGGTGTGCGAATACGGACCGGTCGAGCGGGTCATCGCCGAGGCCCGGCATCCCTACACGCGCGCCCTGCTCGAGTCCGTCCCCCGCATCGACACCTCGGAGGGTCGGCTGCGCGCCATCCCGGGCGAGCTGCCCGATCCGCGCTCTTCCCGGCGCGGCTGCCCGTTCACGGACCGCTGCCCCGACGTCATGGACGTGTGCCACGACATCGACCCACCGCTGTTCCCGATCGCCCCCGGGCACGTGGCCGCGTGCCACCTGTGGGCACCGGACCACGGCGACGAGGAGCGATCGTGAACGCGCCGCTGCTCGAGGTCCGCGACCTGTCCAAGCACTTCGTCGTGCGTTCCCCGGGCGGCCGGCGCCGCGCCCGCATCCTGCGGGCCGTCGACGAGGTGTCCTTCGACCTGCGCGCCGGCGAAACCCTCGGGCTGGTCGGCGAGAGCGGGTGCGGCAAATCCACGCTCGGCCGCACCGTGCTGCGCCTGCTGGACCCCGACGGCGGCGAGGTCGTGCTCGACGGCAAGCGGCTGGAGGACGACGCCGACCCGGCGCTACGGCGAACCGCGCAGATCGTCTTCCAGGACCCCTACACGTCCCTCCCGCCGAAGATGCGTGTCGGCCGGATCCTCGCCGAGCCGTTGCTGATCCACGGCATCGTCCCCCAGCGCGACATCGGCCGGCGCGTGGACGCTCTGCTCGCCGACGTCGGTCTCAAGCCCGAGCACGCCGGCGCCCTGCCGCACCAGCTGTCGGGCGGACAGCGGCAGCGGGTCGGGGTTGCCCGGGCGCTGGCGGTCGAGCCGCGTCTGATCGTCGCCGACGAGGCCGTGTCCGCGCTCGACGTGTCCGTCCAGGCCCAGATCCTCAACCTGCTCAAGGACCTCCAGCAGCGGCACGGGATCGCCTACCTGTTCATCTCGCACGACCTCGGCGTCGTCCGGTACATGAGCCACCGCATCGCTGTCATGTACCTCGGCCGCATCGTCGAGATCGGTGACGCGGCCGAGGTGGTCGAAAGGCCGCTGCACCCCTACACCCGGGCACTGCTGTCCGCGGTCCCGAGGCTCGACGCCCGCAGCCAGACGGTCCGCATCGACTCGGAGCCACCCAACCCCGTCGACCCGCCGAGCGGCTGTGCATTCCATCCCCGCTGTCCGCTCGCACAGCCCGTGTGCAGCAGCGACCGCCCGGAGCTCGTCGAGTGGCTGCCCGACCGGATGGCCGCGTGCCACTTCGCGCTCGAGCCGTCCCCGGGGAGCGACGAGACGGCCAGCGACCGCGTCCAGACCCCCGGAGAGAGTCGATGAGCAACCCCCGTATCGCCGTGATCGGGTGCGGCTTCATGGGTACGCGCTGGGCCCGCGCCATCGAAGAGGACAACGGCGCCTTCCTCGGCGTGGTCAGCGACGTGCGTGACGACGTCGGCCGGCGGGTCGCCGCCGAGCTCGACGCCGAGTTCGTCCCCGATCCGCTCGAGGCCGCGTCGCGGGACGACATCGACGGGGTCGTGGTCGCCACCCCCGAGCACCTGCACGCCGAGGCCGCCCTCGCCGCCATCCGCGCCGGCAAGGCCGTCGCGATCGAGAAGCCGCTCGCCCACACGGTCGCCGAGGCAGAACGCATCCGTGATGCCGGCCGGGCCGCGGACGTGCCGGTGCTCGTCGGGCACGTGCTGCGCTTCGAGCCGCGCTACGCGGCGCTGCGGCGCGCCATCGACGCCGGCGAGATCGGCGCCGTCCAGGCCGTCCGCAGCGAGCGCATCGGGCTCGTGGCCGACCAGGACGTGCTCGGGGGTCGCACCTCGATCGCCCTGTACTACGGCGTCCACGAGTTCGACCTCGCCCGCTGGTACGCAGGCGAGGTCTCCAGCATCTGGGCGGCGCGGAGCGCCGGCGTGGTCGCCGCGCACGGGCACGACGTCGAGGACCTGTACTCGGTCGGCCTGACGTTCGCCGGCGGTGCCCACGGGACCGCCATGGTCGGGTGGTCGCTGCCGGCCTGCACGCCCGGCTACGGGGTGGCCGGGTTCACCGTGATCGGCGAGCACGGGCTGCTCCAGGTGGCGCAGGGCACCACCGGGTTCCTGAAGGTTCTCGGCGACGGGCCCGCCGACGTCGACGTGCACTACGCCCCGGAGGTGCACGGACACCTCTACGGTGCGCTCGGCATCGAGGTCGACCACTTCGTGCGGTGCGTCCGCGGTGAGGTCGAACCGGCCTGCACCGCGGACGACGGGACGGAGGCGGTCCGGATCGCGCTGGCCATGGAGCGCGCCGCCGACCTCGGTGCCCCCGTCAGCGTCCACGCCGACGGGCCCCGGGAGGCGACGAAAGAGCCGGTATGAACGAGCTCGCGCGCATGACGACGGAGGAGGCCGCTCGGGCCGTGGCAGCGGCGCGGCTGGCGCTCGTGCCGGTGGGCAGCTGCGAGCAGCACGGCCCCCACCTGACCCTCGACACCGACGCCGCCGTGGCCGAGGCCCTCGCCCGGCGGCTGGCCGACGACCTCGGCGCCGACGCCGTGCTGTGCCCGACACTCGGCTACGGGCTGTCCGACCACCACCTCGGGTTCGCCGGGACGCTGACGCTGCGGCCGGCCACGTTCCTCGCCGTCGTCGAGGACCTCCTCGAGAGCCTCCAGCACGCCGGCCTCGACCGCGTGCTGATCGTCAACGGGCACGGCGGCAACATCGACGCGCTGAACCTCGCCGCACGGGCTGCCCGTCGCGACCGCGGGATGCTCGTCGCCTCGGTCATGTGGGCCGTGCTCGCCGCCGACGAGGTGGCCGCGAGCACGGACAGCCCCGCCTACGGGCATGCGTGCGAGACCGAGACGTCGGTCGCGCTGGCGCTGATCCCCGACCGGGTCCGCCCCGAGCTGGTCGGCGAGCCCGGCGAGCGGCACAGCGTTGACCCCCTCACCGACCCGCCACGCCCGTCGGTGCACGAACCGGTGTGGCTGGACGAATGGACCACCGACGGCGCGCTCGGCGATCCACGCCGGGCCGACGCGGACACCGGCCGGCGCATCGTCGAGGCCGCACACGAGCGCGCGCTCGCGTTCGCACGCCGGCTCGCGGAGCGCCCGCTGCCCCGACGCCCCCGACAGGAGGAAGGACGCCGATGACCGCGATCGAGCTCCGGCCACTGATCGCCGGCGACTGGGAGGACGGTCAAGCGGGCCCGCCGTTGCCCCTGACCAGCCCCGCCACCGGCGAGGAGGTGGCACTGGTCCACCCGGCCGGCCCAGAGCAGCTCGACCGTGCCGTCACCGCCGCGTGGGACGCCCACCACCAGCTGGCACGGATGACCGCCTTCGAGCGGGGCGCGCTGACCCACCGCGTCGCCGATCTGATGGAGGAGCGGGCGGAGGAGATCGCACGCGACCTGTCGGCCGAGCACGGCAAGCCGCTCGCGGCCGAGGCGCGCCCTGAGGTGGCGGCCGCCGTGGAGATGTTCCGCGACGCCGCCGAGGGCGTGAAGCGGCTCGAGACCCCGATCATCCCCAGTGCCGACCCGGCCAAGCGCGTGCTGACGATCCGCCAGCCGCGCGGCGTGTACGGGCTGCTCACGCCCTGGAACTTCCCGGCCACGATCCCGAGCGAATACCTCAGCGCCGGCCTCGCGACCGGCAACGCGATGGTGTGGAAGCCCTCGGAGCTGACCCCGGTGACGGCGGCCAACCTCGCGCGGTGCATCGTCGACGCGGGGGCCCCGGCGGGCACCGTCAGCCTGCTGTTCGGTGACCCGGCCGAGCTTGGGGGCGGCATCTGCCGTCACGACGGCGTGGTCGCGATCGGGCTCACGGGCAGCAGCGCGACCGGCGCGATCGTCGCCCAGCAGGCGGCCGGCAAACCGCTGCTGCTCGAGCTCGGCGGCAACTGCCCGGTCATCGTGTTCGACGATGCCGACCTCGACGTCGTGGTCGAGAAGCTCGCCTTCGGCTGCTTCGCGAACGCCGGGCAGATCTGCGACTCGGTGGAGCGGATCCTCGTCCACGCGCCGGCGCACGACGACATCGTCGCCGGGCTGGTCGAGGCGGCGTCGAGGCTCCGGCTCGGGTCGCCGTTCGACGACACCACCACCCTGGGGCCGGTCATCTCCGAGGCGGGCGCCGCCAAGATCGACACCCACCTCGCCGACGCCGTCGGCGGGGGCGCGACGGTGGTGCACGGCGGTGGCCGCGCCGGTGGCCACCCGACCCACTTGTACTACCAGCCCACGGTCCTCCAGGGCGTCCGGCCGGGCATGCTCATGGAGGTCGAGGAGACCTTCGGTCCGGTCGCCGCGACCATGACCTTCGCCGACGAGGACGAGGCGATCGCGGCGGCCAACCGCTCGCCGACGGGGCTGGTCGGGGCGGTCTTCACCCGCGATATCGGCCGCGCCGTGCGGGTCGCCGAGGCGCTCCAGACCGGCATGGTCAACGTCAACGACTCGACCGCGTACTGGCAGCCCCACACCCCCTTCGGCGGGTTCACGGGCAAGCGCAGCGGTCTCGGGCGGCTCGGGGGTCGCTGGACCCTCGAGGAGATGACCCAGCTCAAGACCATAAACCTCGACGTCACCTGAGCCGGGTGACACCCCTGGGAGCGGGTGACAGGTGGGGGACTGGACCTCCGGCTGTCACCCGTTGCCCTGGTTGTCACCCGGCTGCCGCGAACGGACCGAGAGCGAGTAGCGGGGTCCGTCGCCGGCGGGGCCGCTCACCGCGTGGAGCGGGCGGGCGTCGGCGATCCCGCCCAGTCCGGGGCCGCGGAGCAGGACGAGGTCGCCCGGCGCGACCTGCCAGGCCGCGATCGGGTCGGCGTCACGTTCGGGATGGATCGTGAACCGGGCGCGACCACGGGTGGTGAGCACCAGCAGGAGCGGCCCGAAACGGCTCGGGTCACGATGAGGGGTGATGCCACCGCTTCCCCGTGGGTAGCGCTGGACGTGCACCTCGGTGGCGGCGAACGTGTCCGCCGCCTCGATCCCTGCGCCGGCCGCCCGGACGTGCTCGCTCAGCGCGATCCGCAACCGCTCGACGAAGGGGCGCCGGTCGGCGTCGGGCGGGCGGACGAGGTAGCCCTCGAGCTCCTGGCGGACCGGCCCCACCTCGTACTCCGCTGGCTCGAAGGTCCCCACCTCGATCTCGGCCTGGAGGTGGGCCAGGAACGGGGGGCTCAGTGCGTCTGGCACGTGCGCCCACCCCCTGTCCGCCGTCGCCTCGAGGGCTGCCCGAAGGGGGACGGCGGGTCGCAGGCACGCAGTCGTGTGCAGGTCCATCGCGACAGGGGTATCACAGGCCCAAGGCAAGATCAGCCGTGGCGGGACCGAGGTCCGTGCGGCCGGCGGCCGCATGGGGGTCACGCCGAGCGGAACCGCTCCCAGCGCCGTTCGAGGAACTCGGGCGACGGGCGCTCGAGGTGACGGGAGGGCACGACGCCGAGCGGCTGGTCGTGGAAGCCCTGCAGCCCGTGGATGAGCATCGGGCCGTCCACCTCGTCGAGGACGTCGGCGCGGATCACCACGCGAAGGTCCGGGCGGATACCGAGGATGTGGCGGTCGAACGCGGCGTGGTGGAGCTTGCACAGGGCCAGCCCGTTCGGCACCACCGGGAGGCCCCCGTCGGCGTCGCCGACGATGTGGGCCGCCTCCACCAGCTCGCCGCGGCGGAGTCGGCACACCGCACAGCACCGGCGATAGGCGCGGAGCACGGCCTGGCGGAAGCGGGCCTGGTGCATCCGTGCCTGCACGATCCGGGCGCGGTACTCGCGTGACGGTTCGTCGGCGACGGCGTCGAGGTGGGTGACCGCGAGGCCGGTGAGATCGAGGCTGAACTCCTCCCGCGCGGGGTGGTCTGCGAGCACGTAGACGGGGAAGAACGGCAGGTAGTGCCGCGGAACGACCCCGAACCAGTAGACAAGCGGCAGGCGCCTCCGGAGCGCCTCCTGGACGGCATGGTTGTCCTGGTCGGCCTGCTGGCGTGCCCGTCGCGTGCCGGCCTGGGGCACGCGGTAGTGGTAGCGGAAGTGGTCGCCCTCGAACTGGTCGTCGTAGGGGGGCTCGACCCCCGGCTTGGGCGGGGTGGTGGTCACGGCCAGTGCCGCATCGAGCTGCCGCGGCTTGTGGATCCCCCGCTGGAGGCTGAAGGGGACGATCTCCTCGCCGTCAACGACCACGGGCTCGCGGATCACCTCGACGGGCAGCACCTCGCCGTGCACCGCCTGCCGCTGACGGACCGCTTCGAACACCGCCGCGCGGACGCGCTCCTCGAATCCCTGGCTGGCCATCGGGCAGCTCCCACCGGTGGACGCTGGATCAGGGTGCGAACGCCTCGAGCCGGTTCCATTCGGCGTAGCGCTCGCGGCCGACCGCGTCGATCAGCCCGGTGGTCTGGCTCGCGTGCGCCTCCAGGGACAAGACCTTGCGCTCGAGCGTGTCGTCGTCGAGGACCAGGCTGACGGCCTCGTCCTCGGGCGTGATCGGAGGCAGCCCCGGCGGGAAGATCTCGCCGTTGAACTCGGAGAAGTCCGCGGCCCATGCCGCGGTCTTGGTGGCGAACAGCAGCCGTGCTCCCGCGGCGGCACGGGCGAGGGCCGCCTCGGTCCACGCCGAGATCGTCTGGTGGTCGGGATGGCCGGTCATGCCGTCCGGCCCGAACGTGATCACGGTGTCGGGTCGAACGCGTTCGATGACCGCGGTCAGCCGCCGGACGGGGTCGGCCGCGGCGATGTCGGCGAGTCCGCCGTCCGGCAGGTCGAGGCATTCGTGGTCGGTCACGCCGAGGACGGCCAACGACCGCTCGAGCTCGACCCGACGGATGTCGCGGAGCCGTTCGCGGGGCCACCGTTGCGCGTCGGCCGTCTCGCCGGCGTCGCCGAGGGTGGCGGTCACGCACGCCACGCCCTGGCCCGCGTCGGTGGCCAGCGCCATCACCCCGCCCATCAGGTACGCCTCATCGTCGGGGTGGGCCCAGATACCGAGGATGGTGCCGAAGTCAGTCGTCTCGGGTGGCATATGCACCTCCTCGGAGCGGCTCGTCGCGGACGGTGCCCCGGATGGGGCGAACCGCACTCTAGGGGCGGGCTATCGCCCGGACTCGGAGAAGTGCATCCAGTCGCTGGCCGTGTGCCAGTCACCGCCCCAGCCCCACCCGATGTCGCCGAACGCGTCGGTGACCGCATCACCGGGCCGGATCATGCCCGGTCGATGGTCGTCACGGTCGAGGTAGACCGACGCGAGCTCGGGGATCACCACCTCCCCTCGTGCGTAGGGGTTGTGGAACGGGTTGATGTCGACGGCCAGCCCGTAGGCGTGCTGCGACCAGTTGCTGCCCTCGACGGTGTTGCGGCACACGAACGCCGTCGTGTTGTTGCCGTCGCCGGTGGGGGGTGCATCGAGCTCGTCGGCCGCGACCACCCGCATCTCCTCGATGGGGAAGCGCTGTTCGTAGAGGGTGCGGAACACCCCGACGAGGTCCTGCGCCGCCCGCTCGTGCACCAGCAGCTCGCCGGTGTGGGCGCGATCGTCGAAGCCCCAGAAGGTCAGCGTCACGTACCGCAGGTCGTCGAGGTCCACCGGGCACGCCGGATGCCAGGTCGATCGCGCGGCCACGTCGTCGGGGACCGTCGTGATCCGCGCATCGAAGACGTCCGACCCGGGCCGCGGGAGATGCTCCGGCGGGGGCAGGCGACGGTCGCGCAGCTCCGGCGGGGTGTCCATGACCTCGCCGAGGCCGTCGGGGCGCAACGGCAGCTCGCGCGTCCCGAGCCAGTCCGGGCGCGGTGCCGCCGACGGGGTCGCGTCGTCCTCCGGTGCCCCGACGACGTCGGCGCCGGGGTCCGGGGTCGGTTCGGGATCGGCCGGCGCCGCGTCGGCATCCGGCTCGTCGGGCGCCGCCTCGGTCGCCGCCCCGGTGTCCTCGGGCCCCGGGGTCCCGCGGTCCGTGGCGCAGCCGGCGAGGGCGACGCCAACCAGGGCGAGCATGACGGGAAGGCGACGGAGACGCATTCGCGCGACGGTACCGACCCGCCTGTCCTCCGGCCGCGCACTGCCATGCGGTGATCGCACGCAGGGTGAGGTGGCGTCACCTCGGCCCCGGGGGAATCCGTCCGTGGGGTAAGGACGCCGAACGGGAGTCGTGTCATGGCCGTCAGCTGGCAGGTGGTCGGGTGGACGCTGGCCCGAGGGATCGTCGCCGGGATCGTCCTCGGTGCGCTGTATCGCGCCTGGATGCGGCTGCTGACCACCACCGGGTCGTTCAGCTGGGAAGGGACCATGTTCATCGTGATCGTGGTCACGGTCGTCACGCTGGCGGCCTCGGTGTGCGCGACGGCGCGCTCCCGCTGGCAGCGGCCACGGGCACGCGGGGTCGTGCGGGTCGTGGCAGCGGCGCTGATCGTGGTCGGGCTCGGCACACCGCCGGCGTCGATGACGGTGCCCGCGTTCGTGCTGGGCGGCCTGGCATGGGGGCGGACGGATTGGTCGCCCCGGGTACGCAAGGGCCTGACGATCACGGCCGTGGTGGCAACTGCCGCGACCGTGCCGATGCTCGAGCTCGGCGGGTTGCCGCTGTGGCGCAGCACCGCCTCGCTCGGCGGCTACGCGGTCCTGATCGCGATCTCGAGCTGGTTGTTCGCCATCCCCACCGCCGTCGGCCGTGCCGCGGCCCGGCAGGCTCGCGAACCCGCGCCGGACGCTGCCCTCTCCGTGCCCGCATAGACGCCCGTTGGGAGACAGGTCGACACATGGAACGAGGCATCTGGAACCGGATCGGACCACTGTGCGGGTTGGTGCTCGCCGTGATGTTCGTGGCGGTCAACGTGTATCTGTCGGTGTCGTTCGAGGGGAGCTACGTCGCGCCGGGCGAGTCGGCCGAGGCCGTCACGGGCTACCTCGAGGCCAATCACGCCAGGATGCGCTGGCTGCCGGCACTGCTCCTGGTGGCCACGCCGCTGCTGGCGGTGTTCGTCGCGGATCTGCACGAGCGGTTGGCTCGCGCCGTGCCGTCCGCCAGCCGGTGGCTCGTGACGACGCTTTCGGCCGGAGGCCTGTTGCTCGGGGCCGGCTTCCTGGTGACGGCGGCGCTCACACTGGGGGCGACCACGATCTCCACCTTCGGGGACGACGTCCAGGTGGCCCGCGCGCTTCACGCGGTCTCGAACAACGCGATGGTCTCGATCATCCCCGGTGTGACGCTGCTGACCGCGGCGGCGGCCGCCCTGAGCTTCCGGTTCCAGGCGCTGCCGCGATGGCTCGGCGGCGTGGCGATCGTCGCGCTCTTGGCCAACGTTGCGGCCTACTGGCTCAGCGTGTGGATCCTGTGGGTCCTCGGCACGTCGATCGTGCTGCTCGTCGACCCGGAAGCGACCAGCGCGGGGCCTGCGAGGCCCGCCGAGGCACAACTCGGCAGCCCACGGGGGGTGTGACGCTTGCATGCGGTCCCGACCGGGTGGCCACAAAGGCGCGACCCCGCGAAGAGCGGGGTCGCGTCCTGCTGGAGGGAGAGGGAGACCAGCAGCGGTAACTGAACATCTCCTACCGCGGTAGGGGCAAATCACCGGCGCGCAGGTGCAGCCGCGAGGCGGCTCAGGCCGACTGCGCGTCGGGCGGCGTCTCGTCGGGATCGGCCCCGGGTACGGGTTCGTGTGGCAACGGGCCGACCTTCGGCCGGGCCCGCCGACGACGCCGTTCGGGCACCAGGTCCCGCATCGCCTCGAGCCGGCCGAAGCACAGCAGCCGATCGCCGGCCTCGAGCGTCCGGCTCCCCTTGGGGTTGGGGATCACCTTGGTGCCCCGGGTGACGGTGAGCACCTGGATGTCGCGGTCGCGCAACCCCGACTCGGCGATCGTGCGGCCGAGCATGTCCGCACCCTCACGCACGAGCAGCTCCGCGACGCCGTAGCCGGCGCTGATCGACAGTCGCTGCCGCACGTCGAGCTCGGGGAAGGCGACCTGGTTGGCGATGTAGTCGACGATGGCGCCGGCGATGTCGAGGTCGGTGGCGGTTTCGATCCCCTCGAGTCCGGGGGAGGAGTTGACCTCCATCACCAGCGGGCCGTCGTTGCCCTCGAGCATGTCGACGCCCGCCACGCGAAGGCCCATGATCTGCGCGGCCTGGACAGCGACCCGGCGGGACTCCTCGTCGAGATCGACGATCTCGGTCGACCCTCCCCGGTGGACGTTGGAGCGGAACTCGTCGCCCTTTGCGGTCCGCCGCATCGCGGCCACGACCCGATCACCGACCACGAGCGCGCGGAGGTCTCGTCCCTTGCTCTCGGCGACGAACCGCTGGATGAGGACGTTCTGCTTGGTGCTCTGCAGGGTCTCGATCACCGCCTCGGCGACCTTGCGGTCGGGTGCGAGGATGACCCCGATGCCCTGCGTGCCCTCGAGCAGCTTGATGACGACCGGCGCGCCACCGACCCGATCGATCGCGGGCAGCACGTCGGCGCGGTCGCGGACGAAGGTGGTCGCCGGGATGCCGACGTCGTGGCGCGACAGGATCTGGATCGACCGCAGCTTGTCGCGCGAGTTGGCGATGCCGGCCGCGGTGTTGGGCGTGTAGACATCCATCTGCTCGAACTGGCGCACGACCGCCATGCCGAAGAATGTGATCGACGCACCGATGCGGGGCAGCACTGCGTCGTAGTGCGACAGCTGCTTGCCCCGGTACTGCAGGTCGGGTTCGTCGGCTGACAGGTCGATCGCGAACCGCAGCGTGTTCAGGACGCGCGCCGTGTGTCCTCGGTCCTCGGCCGCGGCCTTCAGGCGCATCGTGCTGTAGCTGTTTGGCGCGCGTGACAGGATGCCGAGCTTCATGGTCCGCCTTGTCGGGGGCCGGGCCGACGAAGATACTCACTGCGGCGTCAACCGTCGTCGTCCTCGATGGCGGCCAGCAGTCGCCCGAGATCGGCGGCCAGGCGCGTGCGAACGGTGGGGGGCAACGTCGCCAGCAGGTCGTTCTCGATGTCGAGCAGGTGGGCGATGAGCTCGGGTGTGAGCCGTTCGCCCTCCGCCGTGAGGCGCAGGACGCGCCCACGCCGGTCGTGGGGATCCGGGTGGCGCTCGACGTAGCCGGCCTCCTCCAGCCGGTCCAGTCGTGCGGTGAGGGTGCCGGAGCCGATCATCATGGCGCGCCGCAGTTCGCGTGGCCGCAGGTCGCCCTCGTGTCGCCACAGCGTGGCCAGCACGTCCACGTCCCCGACCTGGAGGTCGTGCGCGTCGAGGAAGGCGGTCCGCTTCAGGTCGGCGAGTCGTGCCAGCCGATAGACCCGCCCGAACACCTCCATGCCGGCCAGGTCGAAGTCCGGTCGCCGAGCCCGCCACTGCTCGATGCCGATGGCCACGTGGTCGTCCATGGGCACGATGTTAGTCGATGACGACTCTGTCGACAACGAGCGTCCTGCGCACGACGGAGCCGCAGCAGCTTGTCTGTCGACATCGACACAGTTATTGTCGACATCGACATATCTCGAGGAGGCGGTCGTGACTCATCTGACGCAGTACCGGACGCAGGCCTGGCCCGTTGGGCCGGTGACGGCCACGCGGTCACCTCGGCGGTCACGCCGGCGCCGACGCCTCCCACTGCGCCGCCTGCGCAAGCGCGACGTCGTCGGGCACCATGACGGAGAGGTGGACCTGGACGAGCTTCCAGGTGTCACCCTCCTCGCGGGCGACCGCCGTGAGGCGCAGGTGCAGCCTGCGGCCGTCAGGGGCCACGAAGGTCGGGTCGTCGACGATCCAGCCGACGGTGCCGTCGCGTAGGGCCCGGACGTCGCCGGGCTCCAGGGTCATGTTCGTCAGGGTTGCGAAGCCCGCCCGCCAGGTGTCGCGGTCGTCGAGGCGCCGGTCGGTGCCGATGACCATGGCGCTCGGATCCACGGACACGACGCGGTCGAATGCCTCCGTGCTGCCGGTGCCGAAGGCGCTGTAGAAGCGCAGGATCGCGTCGGCCACCGCGCTGGATGGTTCCATCCACACCCTCCGGACGAGCCACGTCCCGACATCTTGCCCGCCGGCGGCACCCCTGTCATCAGGCAGGAGGCGTCCTGGGATCGCGCCACATCGGCCACACCGCCGGCCCGTCGGGCAGGATGATCTCGCCGATGGTGTCGAACCCGTGACGCTCGTACAGGCGTCGGTTGTCCGGGCTGGTCGCCTCGAGGTAGGCGGGGGTGCTGGTCGCGTCGGCGTGTGCCAGGACCGTGGTCAACAGCTGGCTGCCGAGACCACGCCCCTGATGCTCGGGCACGATCCCGACGAACTGCAGGTAGTAGTGGGGCACTTGGGGATGGTGCTCGTCGAACAGCTCCTGCAGCTCGACGGCGCGCGTGACGTCGCCCTGGAGGATGGTGCCCAGCCGCTGACCGAACGCCTCGGCCTCGTGCTCGGGGACGGGCTCGCCTCCTGGCGGTGCCCACAGCGCCCCTCCGGCGTCATCTCCGACGAGATAGCTCTCACCCTGGGGCACGTAGACGTCGGCGAAGGCGCCGAACAACGCCGGGAGCCGTACCTGCCGGCGGTCGGCATCGGGGACGAGCCACGCCATGACCGGATCGTCGTGGAACGCGCTGGCGAGTGTGGTGCCGAGCGTGGGCACGTCGGCTGGCGTGGCCGAGGTGATGGTGGGGGTCGTCGGGCTGGCCATCTTGGCCTCCATTGGAGATAGAACGATCGTGCTATTTAAGTATGCACGGTCGTGCTACCTTGTCAGCCATGGTGACCCCGGACCCCAGTGTCGACGAGCCGCGACGGCGCTCGGACGGCGCGCAGACCCACGCCGCGATCCTCGAGGCGGCCATGCGGCTGGCCTCGGTCGAGGGGCTGGGCAACGTGACGATCGGACGGCTCGCACGGGAGCTCGATGTCAGCAAGAGCGGGGTGTTCGCCCACTTCCACTCCAAGCAACGCCTCCAGCAGGAGACGATCGAGGCGGCCGGCGAGGTGTTCGAGCGGGAGGTGCTGGCGCCGGGCCTGGCCGCCCCCGAGGGGCTGGCACGGGCCGAGAGCCTGTGCGAGGCGTATCTGTCATACGTCGAACGGGACGTGTTCCCGGGGGGCTGCTTCGTCGCCCAGCTCCTGGCCGAGTTCGATGCACTCGACGGGCCGATCCACGACGAGGTCGAGGCGATCCAGCGGCGATGGCTGGGCCTGCTCGAGGAGGCGATCGCCACCGCCCAGCGGCGGGGCGAGCTCGATACCACCGTCGACCCTCGACAGGTGGCGTTCGAGCTCTACGCCCCACTCGAGCTGGCCAACTACCTCACCACTCTCTATCGGGATCCGTCGATCATCGACCGCGGCCGCAAGGCCATCCGGCGCACCCTTGCGGCGGCACTCCCACCCGTCGGGTCATAGAGCGGAGATCAGAAGCGTCCCGGCCGTCGGGTGCTCATGCCGCGGTGTCCACCGGCTCGGCAGCCGCTGCCTGAAGCAGCCGGCCGAGGAACCGGGCGATCTCGTCGGGCCCGCTCCGCGGTGCGTCCCGCTCGACCGCGACGTTGTAGTTGGTGTTTGTGTTCACGTCGTAGGTGACCCGTCGGCCGTCGGCGGTCTCGATGAACTCGAACCCGGCGATCTCGATGTCCCACTGGCGGGCGAAATCCACCCACGGAGCGGCGTCGGTGGCGCGGAAGCCGTCCCGGTAGCGGAATGTCGGGGCGCTGTCGGGCTGGTCGTCGTCCGTCGGGCAGAACGCGTCGCCGACGGCGCACGCGTCGGCGGGGCACAGCTCGAACCCCTGCGAGGTGTCGGCGGTGAGGGCGTAGAGAAACCGGCCGCCGACGACCTCGACACGGGTGATGAACGGCTCGGCCGGCTCGACGTACTCCTGGAGCAGCAGGGTCCCGTCGGCCGGCTCCACGAACTCGTCACCGTCGAGGTAGGCGTCGAATGCCTCGTAGCTGTCGAACCGTCGCACGCCAAGGCCCTTGCCGCCCTGGTTGTCCTTGGTGATGAAGGGCAGCGGCAGTCTGCGGGCCACCTCCTTGGCGTCCCGGTGGTCGCCGACCACGGCCACGGTCCGCGGGACGTCGAAGCCGGCTGCGCGCAGTGCGGCGTGCTGGTCGACCTTGCTCACCTCCAGTTCGAGCACACGCCGCCCGTTGACGACGCGTCGGCCGTGGGCCTCGAGCCACGACAGCACCGAGCGGGTGTGGTCCTTGGCCACGACGTGCCCACGGGTGTGGCAGCTGGCCGACATCCGGGACCAGAACACGCCCTCTGGCGGGGGCGCGTCGAGGTCGAGCGTCCCGCCGTCGAGAAACCATTCCTGCCATGGCAGGCCGAGCGCGTCGAGCGCGTCGGCGAACGGCGGTAGCCACTCCGCGTTCTCGTGGATCACGTGGATGCGCATGCCCCGGACGCTACGACACGACCCCACCAGGATGGGTTGCCACGGGTGTGAACCGTGCCAACTCAGGGCTTGGGGGTCAGGTCCCACGGCGTCGTCGCCGCCGGCTTGATATGCAAGTGTACGCTTGCCTATCATGCGGCCGGTATGGGCGATGTGTTCAAGGCGCTGGCCGATCCGACCCGTCGAGCGATCCTCGACGAGCTGACCGACCGCGATGGGCAGACCCTGTTCGAGCTGTGCTCGCGCCTGGCCATGCGGCACGGCATCGGCTCGACACGGCAGGCGATCTCCCAGCACCTCGACGTCCTCGAGGCCGCCGGCCTGGTCCTCACCCGCCGTGACGGCAGGACCAAGCTGCACGTCCTGGACACCGCTCCTCTGCAGGCCATCCGGACCCGGTGGCCGATCGCCGACCAGGAGACCGACGAATGAGGATCGTGGTGACCAGCGTCTACGTCGACGACCAGGACAAGGCGCTTGCCTTCTACACCGACAAGCTCGGCTTCGAGCCGCGTGCCGACGTCCCGATGGGCGAATTCCGCTGGCTGACCGTGGCCTCGCCCCGACAGCCCGAGGGTCCCGAGCTGCTGCTCGAGCCCGATGCCCATCCCGCGGCCAAGGCGTTCAAGGCCGCACTGGTCGAGGACGGCATCCCCATCACCTCCTTCGCCGTGGACGACTGCCACGCCGAACACTCCCGGCTGGCCGCAGCGGGCGTACGGTTCATCCAGGACCCCGTGGAGATGGGTGGCACGACCATGGCCGTCCTCGACGACACCTGCGGGAACCTGATCCAGATCGCCAGCCGATGACCGCGATCCGGGCACTGGCGCGTCAGCGCACGAGGCCGTGCTCCATCGCGAACAGTGCCGCCGACGCACGCGTGGAGGCACCGATCTTCGCGTAGATGTGCTGGACGTGGTGTTCGGCGGTACGCCGGGAGATGACCAGCTGCTCCGCGATGTCACGGTTGGACGACCCGGCCGCGAGCAGCCGGAGCACATCCACCTCGCGGTCGGACAGTCCGGCCGGCCAGGAGCCGCGACGCCGTGCCGGCTGCTGCCCCGCCGCCTCGATGACCGCTCGCGCGCATTCGACGTCGATGGCCCCCGCCCCGGCGCCGGTCTCCAGCTGCCGGGCTGCCTCGTCGGGCGGCATCGCGGGACGGTGTGGGCGTTCCTGGGTCATGGCTTGGAACGCGTCGGCCGCGGCCAGCAGTCGGGCCTCGATCGGGAAGGACGCGCCGGCGACCCCGTGGTGGTAGCCGCTGCCGTCCGGACGCTCGTGGTGCATCCCGGCGATCTGCGCCAGCTCCGCCAGCGTCGATGATCGGCCGAGGATCCGCTCGGTGTGGTAGGGATGGAGCCGCACCTGCTCCCACTGGGTTGACGTGAGGGGGCGGGGCTGCTCCCACACCGCGCTGGACACGGCGACGCGTCCGAGGTCGTGCAGGAGCCCCGCACGCCGCAGGACCGGGACGCGGTCGGTGGGGAGCCCGAGCCTCCCTGCGGCGGAGACGGCGAGATCGGCAACCGCGGTGGAGTGGCCCAGGGTGTAGGGGGACTTGAGGTCGGCCATGTCCGCGAAGACGCCCGCGACGTCGTCGAGCTGGGCCGGCGGGATGCGGCGGGCCGGCTGCGGCTCGACCTCGAGGACCTCGTTCCAGACGTCGGCGTCGGCCATGCGCCGCAGCAGGTCAGGGCCAACGCGGGCGAACGTGTTCGCGACCTCGGGGTCGAACCAGTGCCCGGCGCGGCTTCGCACGACCTCGACGGCGGCCTCGGGACCGCCCACGCGATCGAACAGCACCGCCTGGGTGGACAGCAGGGCGAATCGCGCCGGTACCGCGATCTCCTCCCCGGCCCGACGGAACGCCCCGCCGCTGCCGTCCCACGACTCGGTGCTGTCGCGGAGCGCGGTACGCACCCCGTTGCCGAGGTGGAGCCGTTCGGCCATCCGTGCGCCCACCTCGCAGGTGGACCTCAGCATGGCGGTGCCGCCGTCCTTGCCTGCCGCCAGCATCCTGACGAGGTGCTGGGCACGGCGCACGCCGGTTCCTCGGCCCACGAGCCCCAGCAGCTCGAGCGCGCCGCGAAGGGTCGTGTCGTCGGTGCGCTCCGCCTGCGGCAGGACGCTGACGTCGTCGCCGAAGACGCGGGTGAGCTCATGCGACGGCGCGGTGCAGCCGAGGTGCTGGAGCAGCGCGGTGTAGTACACGTCACGGACCTGCACCTCGGGTAGGTCCGACGAACGCGCCAGCTCGGTGGCGAGCAGGCACGAGCGGATCGCCTTCTCCGGCTCGTGGCCCATGCCGAGGTCGGTGGCGACGGACAGGGCCGCGAGAAGGTCGGCCAGCCTCAAATCGCCGTCCACCGTTACCCGCCCTCCACCACAGCCTGCACACCATGCCACGGCGTCCGGGGGATGGGTAGGTCTACCGATGCGGCGCTGATGCGGCTCGGTCCAGGCTCAGGTGGTCGAACCGAAGGGACCGCCATGATCGCTCGGGCTCGAACCACGACCGCTTCGGGGCAGGCACGGCCGACCTTGTTCACGCCGGCCTTCACGGCCCTGGCGCTGGCCTCGCTCGCCTACTTCACCGCGGTCGGCATGCTCATCCCAGCCCTCCCTCGCTTCGTGGAGGGGCCCCTCGGCGGCGGGAACACCGCAGTCGGGGTGGTCTTCGGAGCCTTCAGCGTCTCGGCCGTCCTGATGCGCCCGGCGGCAGGCGTGTTCGGCGACCGCCGCGGGAGGCGGCCGCTCATGCTCGCGGGGGCGGCGCTGTTCGCGGTATCGGTGCTGGCCTACGGGTTGGCAGCGACGCCGGCGGTGCTCGTCGCCCTCCGCTTCGTCGGCGGCGCCGGCGAGGCGATGTTCTTCGTCGGCATGGCGACGACGTTCACCGACCTGGCACCGCCCGAACGGCGCGGCGAGGCAATGAGCCTGGCGTCCCTGGCGCTCTACCTCGGCATCGGCATCGGCCCGGTGATTGCCGAGCTGACCTTCGCGCGGTTCGGGCTCACCACCGTGTGGGTGGTCGCGGCCTCCGGGGCACTCGCCGCGGTGGCACTCACCGTGCGTGTACCCGAGACGCGGCCCGCCGTACCGGATGGTCACGACACCAGCGGGCCGGCGACCGGCCGGAGACTGGTCCACCCCGCCGGGTTGCTGCCCGGGTTCGTGCTGCTGACCAGCATCGTGGGCATGGCCGGGTTCCTGGCATTCGTCCCGCTCCACGTCCTCGACATCGGGATGGCCGGCTCAGGCATGGTCCTGGCGCTGTTCGCCGGCGTGGTCGTGCTCGTCCGCAGCGCCGGCGCGCGGCTGCCCGACACCCTCGGTCCCGGACGAGCGATCCGTGCGGCTCTGGCCGCGTCCGTGATCGGCCTCGTCATGGTCGGTGTCTGGCATGCGCCGCTGGGGCTCGGGCTGGGCGCCGTCGTGCTGGCCGTCGGCATCGCCCTGCTGACGCCGTCGGTCTTCGCGCTGGCCGTCGCCGACGTTCCCGCGAGCGAACGGGGGCAGGTCGTCGCCACCACCTCCGCGTTCATCGACATCGCGTTCGGTGTGGGCCCCATCTCCATGGGCGTCATCGCCGCATCGTTGGGCCGTCCAGCCGTGTTCCTCGCCGGTGCCGCGGTCGCGGGAGCCGGGCTGGCGCTGGTCGCCGCGACCCGCCTCGGCCGACCCCGCCCCGCGGTGGCGATCGATCGGCCAGCCGTCGCCGTCGGCGACTGAAGTCCGCCCCTGCCCCTGACCCGCCACCTCACGGCAACGGGGGCAGCTCGAGTCCGAGGATGGCCGGGTCCTCGTTGAAGTCGCCCGCCTGGAGCGCGAGTTCGGTCGCGTCGGTGGGGATCATGAAGGCCACGAAGGCGTCGACGGCCGCTCCCGGGTCGACGACGGGACTGCCGTCGCTGCCGTGGGGATCGGTGGCGCTGTCCCACGGTGCACGCGGGACGCCGTCGACGAGGAGGCGGAAGGCACCGGTGCCCAGATGGTCAGGGCCGCCCCCGCTGACCTTCTCGGCGCGGACGTGGACGACCAGGAACAGCTCGTCCTCGTTGGCCCGCATCCCCGTGGGGGAGGTCGCCCGCTCGTGGGGCTGGTCCTCCGACAGGGTGGCGCCGAGCAGGGTGAACTCGATCGTGCCCGGGTTCGTGGGGGAGGCGCCCTGCGCCGAGCCGGCCACCGCGACCTCGATCGGGTAGGTGGCGGCAGGCACCTCGCCGGCGAGGGGCAACGACGCCTGGCGGTCCGGCGGGCTTCCGATGAGCAGCATGCCGTCGGCGAGGTCGACGCCTTCGTCGACCCGGAACGCGAGGAAGGAGTCGACGCCGGTGTTGGCCAGGATGAACCCGGTCAGATGCGACAGGAATCCCAGCTCGTCGACGGCGTCGAGCTGCCGGTCGCCGACCACCAGCTTGTAGTCGCCCGGACCCAATCGCTCGGTCATCGTGCTGGTCATCCGGTTGACGGCCGTCACGTCGAGATAGGCGTAGAGGGCGTCCTCATCGATCTCCTGAGCGCCGCCTTCGGCATAGGACCGCAGCGTCTGGTTCGAGAGCCGCACCCCGGTGACGGTGAACTCGACGTTGGCGAACACGACGGCTCGCGGCTCGAAGCCGGGCAGATCCTCCCACACCAGCACCGGTTCGCCGACGGGATCGGCGTCGAGGTCGACCTCGTCCTCGTCCTCGGAGTCAGGAGCCGGCGCGGGGGCCTGCTCGGACGTCGCCTCCTCCGCGGGCGTGTCGGCACACGCCGCGACCATGACCCCGACCGCGACGCCGACCAGCAACCGGCCGCCCATGGCGTTCGCCCTCCGTCGAGAACATTACGCCGACCTGTCGCCGGCGACCAGCGTTGGACGAGCGGGGCGCCGTCACCCGATGCGATGTCGATGTCCTGCTCGGCACCGATGTCGCGGTCGAGCCGGCGGCGAGCGGTTCCGCTGGCGTAGAGTGTGGCGAGGCTCGCTGCACGCCTGCCTCGCCGCTCGAAGGGACGTCGATGGCAGCGAGAGCCCGTCGGGCCGCCGGCACGGATCGACCGCGACGACCAGTGGGAACGATCGCGGCCGGCGTGGGAACCGGCGTGCTGTTGTTCGTGCTGCTGCTCGTCCCGGTGATCGCCACCCTGCTGCTGCCGCCGGTGCCGATCACGCTGTCGCCCCCGCTCGCCTTCGCCGTGTTCGGCGCTCTCGGCGCGGTGATCGGGATGGTGCTCCAGCTCGCTCGCCACCGGCGGCTGTTCGCCGGGACGGTCACGATCATCCTGGCGCTCGTCGCGGTGTGGCTCCAACGCGGGACGTGGCTGCCGGCGCCGTTCCTGCCGTCCCCGCCGCTGCTGCCCCACGTCGCGCCCACCGTGACGCTCGTCACCGGGGCGTTCCTCGCAACGACCCTCTTTGCCGAGGGTCGATCGCGCGGCCAGCATGCCGCTCGTGGGGAGGGCAGGGTGGCCTCCGCGATCATCGGGGCCTTGGCCGGCGCGTCGGTGGGCCTGGTCGTCGAGGCCGACGTCTGGGGTCTCGGCGTGTTCCAGCGCACCTTCCAGGGGCCGTTCGGGCTCAGCCGCCCGGTCTGGCTCGCGCTGGTGTTCGCGGCCCTGTTGGTCGTCGGCGTGCTCGTCGGATGGCTGGCGGCGTCCCGCCGACACGGCCCGCTCGCACCCGCCATCGCCGCCGTCGTGGTGGTCGGGCTCGTGGCGGCCTCGTTCGGCCTCGGCGCGATGCCGCCACGGACGACGCTGTACGGGCTGTCGCTGGGCCTGCTTGTCGTCGCAACCGTCGCTGGGCTTCGACCGTCGCGCACATCTTCGACCGAACCGGCCGACGCGCCCTGACGATCCGGGTCGCCGAGTCCGCCGGCCCGCGGTTGTCGCCGGAGGGGCAAAGTGCCAGACTCGGACGCGACGATGAGGGAACGGGGTGGGACATGGCGACGGTCACCGTCTCGGGGGTGATCGAGCGGCCACCTGCCGAAGTGTTCCGCGTCATCGCGACCGAGCATGTCGAGAACCATCCGCGCTGGGACCCGAACATGTCCCTGGAACAGGTGACGCCCGGACCGATGGGTGTCGGCACCGTGATCCGCCGCAGCTACATGCAGGGCGACCAGCGGGTCGACGGCGAGATGGAGGTCACCGAGTACGACCCGGATCGCGCGATGGGTTTCGTGATCCGGGACGGACCCGCCGAGTTCCGCTCCCGGGTGACCCTGGAGCCGGACGGGCAGCACACTCGGCTCACGATCCTGCTCGACGCCGACGTGCCGGTCGAGCGCATGGACGAGGGGCCGATCCGCGCGAGCCTCGACCGGATGAAGGCGCTGATCGAGGCCGGCAGCTAGGCCACCCGCGAGCAGGCTCCGAGGGCTTGGGGTAGATGGCGACGGTGGAGCACGAGGCGACCCTGCGCACGGCCGACACCGGCTGCCTGCTGATCGCGGACATCTCGGGCTACACGAGCTACCTGGGTGCCACCGAGCTGCAGCACGCCCACGACGTGCTGGTGGATCTCATGGAGACGATCGTGCGCAGCCTCCGTCCGAGGTTCCACATCGCCCAGCTGGAGGGCGACGCGGCCTTCGGGTACGCCCTCGCGGGCGAGCTCGACGCGGGTGCCCTGCTCGACGCCGTGGATCAGACCTACTTCAGCTTCCGGCGCCGCACCCGGGACATCGCCCAGGCGACGTCGTGCACGTGCGAGGCGTGCCGGCGGGTGCCCACCCTCGATCTGAAGTTCGTCGTCCACGACGGCGAGTTCGTCAGGACGGCGGTGGCGGGGTGGGAGCAGCCGACGGGCACCGACGTGAACCTGGTCCACCGCCTGCTCAAGAACACGGTCCAGGATCGGCTTGCTCTGGCCGCGTACGCGCTGTTCACGTCCGCGTGCGTCGATGCGCTCGGCATCGATGCAGCCGCCCTCGGCCTGGTGGAACACCGAGAGCGCTACGACGACGTGGGCGAGGTGGTCTGCCACGTCCAGGACCTGCATGCGCGCTGGCAGGCCGAGGACGAGCAGCGTCGCATCGTCGTGCCCCGCGACGCGACGCAGTTCGAGGTCACGCGTGAGTTCGCGGTGCCGGCCGCGGTGCTGTGGGACTGGCACACGTCACCGAAGAAGCGTCTGGTGTGGCAGACCGACTTCACCCGCATCGACGAGGTCCACGCGCGCGGGAGGCGCGGCGTGGGGACGACCAACCATTGCGCACACGGGCGCGGCGTCATCAGCGAGGAGATCCTCGACTGGCGGCCGTACCGCTACTTCACCGTGCGCGTCGCCGTGCCTGCGCTCGGCCCGTGGACGTTCACGTTCGAGTTCGTCGAGCTGGCCGACGACCGCACCGAGCTGCGGGTGCGCACGGAGCCGTTGGCGGGCTGGCGCCGGGTGCTGTGGGCGCTGATGCAGCGACCGATGATGTCGAGCATGCGGGCGAACATGGACCAGCTCGACCAGGCGCTCGCCCAGGGGTCCCCGTGAGCTCGCCCCGCGCGCCGGTGCCACGGTCACCGCAGGGCCGAGTGATGTTCGTGGGCGAGGCGACGGAGCGCGGTCAGCGCGGTCTCGTAGACCACGGTACCGATGACCGCCTGCTCGACCAGCGACGCCCGGCTGTCGGCCGGGTCGAGTGAGGCGGTCTCGACCGCTGCGAGCTCGTCCGCTGCCCTCGCATGCGGGACGAAGGTCGTTGCGTCCACGTCCCAGCCGAGCCGTCGCAGGCTGGCGAGCGTTTCGGCAAGGGCGCGACGGTCCGGCGAGTGGGCGCTCACGCGCCACCCGAGCTCCTGGAGGAGCGCGTCGACCTCGTCGAGCTCGCCCAGATCAGGCTCGGATGCAGCGGCTGCAGCCGGCGACAGCGCGTGGTGGGCCACCCCCAACACCTCGTGCAGGGACCGTCGCGGGTCGTCGATGGCGTCGAGCACCGCACGGATTGCGTGGATCCCGAGTCCGCCGACGTCACGCAGGGTCCGGATCACACGCAGCCGTGCGACGTGGCTCGCGTCGTAGCTCACCTGGTTCTTGGCCGTCGCAACTCCCGGGGGCAGCAGGCCTTCGCGCCGGTAGTACTTGATCGTGGCCACCGACACGCCACTGACCCGACTGAGCTCGGAGATGCGCATCGTCGTCCCCTCGATCAATAGCGCTTGACAACTCGTTTGGATAGTAGCACTATCCATTAATAGATAGCAGTACTATCCCAAAGTCGATGCTCTGGAGCTCCCGTGGACCCGATCGCCCTGACCGACGCCTCGCGTACGACCGCAGGCATCCTGTTCCTCGCCCTGGTGACCGTCGAGTCCGGCGGCCTCTACCTCGTGCAGATCGTGCGTGGCGCCGCCGCGGCGACACCGTTCCAGCTGTCGTTCGCGCGGGCGGGACACGCTCACGCCGGCGTGCTGCTCATCCTGTCGCTCGTCGGCCTGTTGTATGCGGACGCGGCCGGCCTGGCGGGCGTGTGGGGCACGATCGGGCGCAGCGGCGTGCCGCTGGCCGCCATCCTCATGCCGGCTGGCTTCTTCTTCTCCAGCATGGGTGAGGGCCGAGCCACCCCCAACCGCTTCATCGTGGTCCTGTACCTCGGCGCGGCGAGCCTGACGGCTGGCCTCGTCGCGCTCGGCGTCGCGCTCCTGCGCGCCGGGTGAGGTCGCCGTACGTCGGCGCCGGCTCGCACGCCGGAGCCGACATCTCGGGCAGCCGGCACGCATCCGGGTTGGTCGGGCTCAGCAGCAGCTGAGCTCGGCGGCGTAGCTGCGGGCGAGCTCGGTGGCGGCGTCGAGGTCGATGACGGCGACGCCGGCGCGCCCCTCGACCCATGTGCGGGCGGCATCCGGGTCGGCGAGCAGGGGCATCTGGTCGCAGATCGCGGTCCCGGGCCCGACCCGGCCGCAGGTCGCGAGCACCCCTGGGCCGACGACGGCGACGACGGTGGTGTCGGGCTGGGCATGGGTCACGGTGCCGTCGGCGGCCACCTCGAGCCGGATGGGGTGGCCGGTCGCGGGGCAGGTCGAGGCGACGTGGGCGGGCTCGCCGAGCAGGATGGGGAGGAACAGGGTGTCGAACCCGCACCAGGCGTAGAGGTCGTGGCCGCGCACGCGGAACCGGTGGCCGGTGGGCTGCAGGCTGAGGGCGGCGCCGACCAACCGGCCGGCGTCGTCGAGCTGGTAGCCGGTGGCGTGCATGCGCTCCAGCCACGCCTCGACCTCCTCGATCGTCCGGCCGGCGGCGTCGGCGATGCGGCCAGGTTCGACCGGCCGCCCGTCGGCGAGCAGCCGCAGCGCCGCGCGGTGGCAGGCGTCGCCCGCCCCGACCCGCCGGGTGGATGCCCAGCCGGCCCAGGCGGTCCGAAGCTCGTCGATGTCGGGGGCGGTCATCGGGCGCCTGCCCGCTGCGCCACTCGGCGGCCGGTCATGTCAGCACCGATCGGAGCTGCTCGATGGTCGGCGAGCCCTGGGGGCCGTCCTCGGTGACATACACCCGACACGACAGCCCCGTCGGCTCGTCCCCGGTCGCGAACGGGTCGATCCCGTCCACCAGGACCGTCGGCGAGCCGCGGAAGCCGACCCGCTCGGCCTCCTCGGGCGTGTCCACCGTGCGGTAGGCGACCCGCACCCCCCCGTGCTCGTCGGCGAGCCTGCGCAGCCGCTCGTCGGTGACCTGCCAGTGGGGGCAGCCGTCGAAGTACAGCAGCGTGACCTCGGGCATGCACGGTCCTCGATCCGGATCGGTATCGCCACCCTACGCCGTCCAGTCAACGGGAAGGTCAAGCACGGGACCGGCCCAGGAGTCGGGTATGCGCATCGGGCAGCTCGCCGACACCACCGGGGGACAGCCGGCGGAACGGGTGACAACGATGGGTCCGCGCCCCCTGTTGTCGCCCGCTCCCACGTCTGTCACCCGGTAGCACCCGCTCCCGGCGTGCGATCGGCGCCGGCGGCCGGATCGTGGCCCGAGGCCCGGGACGGGAGCACCTCGCCGGTCAGCTCGCGGAGCTTGGCGCGGATGTCTGCGAGCAGCTGGTGGCCCGTGTCGGTCGCCCGGTAGTAGCGCCGGCGCCGCCCCGCGACGACGTGCTGCTCGCTGACGAGGTAGCCGTGCTCCTCGAGCTGGTGGAGGATGGGGTAGAGGGTCCCGACGCTGATGTCGTAGCCGTGCTCGGCGAGCTCGTCGCGCATCCACAGCCCGTAGATCGGCTCCTCCGCTGCGTGGTGGAGGATGTGGATGCGCACGAAGGCGAGCTGGATGTCCCGCAGCAACGGCCCGGTGCCCATCGCGCCTCCTGGCTCTCAGCCGACGAACGTGACCCACAGGTAGCCGAGCAGACCGGCGACGGGGACCAGCGTGATCGCACCCACGCGCGTCCAGATCAACGTGGCCAGGGCCGCCGTGGCGAGCACGCCCGTCGGGACGTCGACGATGACCCGCAGCCCGATCTCGATCGCGACGGCCAGCATCACACCGAGGACCGCCGCCGTGAGCCCACGCAGCACCTTGGACGCCGTCTGCGAGCGCTTGATCGCCGGCATGATCCGCCCGAGCAGCATCGCGAGGAAGAACGACGGCACGAAGATCGCCAGCGTCGCGACCACGGCGCCGGGGAGCCCACCGAGGATGTAGCCGACCGCCGTGGAGACCGTGAAGAGCGGCCCGGGGGTCATCTCGCCGATGACGATCGCCTCGAGCAGCTGCGGGGTGGTCATCAGGCCGTGGCGCTCGACGATGTCGGTCTGCAGATACGCGACCAGGAGGTAGCCGGAGCCGAACAGTGTGATCCCGAACTTGGCGAACAGCCACGCCAGCTGCCCGACGGTCTCCGCATCTGGCTGCGGTGCCGGTGCTGCACCCACGAGCCAGGGTGTCGTGGCGAGCAGCACCCCCGTCGGTCCGCCTCGTGGCCACCGCCAGGCCGTGTAGAGGGCGATGCCGGCGATCGCGCCCAGGGCGAGCACGATCAGCTCGTTGACGCCGAACAGGCCGAGCCCGAGCGCGGCGACGAACACCAGTCGCGTGCGCAGGTCGTCGGCGGCCTTGGGGGCGAGCTTGACCATCGCCACGGCGATGATCGCGAGCACCACGGGTTGGATGCCGTAGAACGCGGCGTCCATCGCGGGCAGCTCGCGGAACGCGACGTATGCCCACGTCAGCGCCAGCGTGATGCAGGCGGCGGGGAGGATGAAGGCCGACCCGGTTGCCCAGACCCCGAGGTTGCCGCGCTGGACATAGCCGACGTGCATCGTCATCTGCGTCGAGTTCGGGCCCGGCAGCAGGTTCGTGGCGGCCATCAGATCGAGGAAGTGGCGTCGGTCGACCCACCGGCGCCGTTCGACGACCTCCTTGTCCATCATCGCGATGTGGGCCACCGGGCCGCCGAACGCGACCACCCCGAGCCTGAAGAACACGCCGATCAGCTCCCGCAAGCTCGCCGCCTCGTCGGCGTATTCCGGCTGGTAGGGCTCCATCGCGGTGCGCCCTTAGTATCGTAAACCGATATTGGATTTCGATACTATGGTGGCATCGACTCCGCCCGCAAGCGGGCTCGACCACGCCCTCGTCCTCGACGCGGGAGGCAGTCTCACGTTTCGGGGGGCGGTCCCTCGCGGGTGGCGACCATCGTGAGCAGGTCGTAGGAGGCGGCGACCTCGCCGTCCTGGTTGGTGACCTCGACATCCCAGGTGACCTCGCCGTAGCCGGCGCGCTCGCGCAGGGACTTGGCCTTGCAGGTCAGGGCCACCTGGATGCGGTCGCCCGGGTAGACGGGGGACAGGAAGCGCAGCTGCCCGAGGCCATAGTTGGCGAGGACCGGGCCGGGGTCGGGCCACACGAACAGCCCGGCGGCGAACGACAGCACGAGGTAGCCGTGGGCCACCCGCCCCTCGAAGAACGGGCTCGCGGCGGCGGCCTGCTCGTCCAGGTGGGCGTAGAAGGTGTCACCCGTGAACTCGGCGAAGTGCTCGATGTCCTCCAGGGTGACCGCGCGGGGCTCGGTGACGACCGCGTCACCGACCGCGAGGTCCTCGAAGGTCTTCTGAAACGGGTGCGGACCGTCGGTGTGCCGGCTCGCGCCCGGCAGGTAGGTGTCGGACACCGCGGTCAGCACGTCGGGGGAGCCCTGCACGGCGACCCGGTGGAGGTGATGGCGGACGGCCCGGGCACCGCCGAGCTCCTCGCCGCCGCCGGCCCGGCCCGGGCCGCCGTGCACGAGGTGGGGCAGTGGTGAACCGTGGCCGGTCTGTGTCGCGGCGCAGGTCTCGTCGACCACCAGCACGCGGCCGTGGTAGGGGGCGATGCCCAGGGTCACGTCGCGGGCGAAGGCCGGATCCGAGGTGAACACGGACGTGACGAGGCTGCCGCCGCCGCGCCGGGCCAGCGTCACGGCCTCGTCGACCGACCGGTAGGGGATGAGGGTCGCGACGGGGCCGAATGCCTCGATGGAGTGCACGCCGTCGAACGACGGGTCGTCGAGCCTGAGCACGTGCGGGGCTAGGTAGGCCCCCGCTGGGTCGAGGTCGAGGGCGAGCGCGTCGCCGCCGGCCACGACCGAGCAGCCCGCCTTCAGCCGTTCGAGCGCCGAGGTCACCTCGTCGCGCTGGTCGAGGCTGATCAGCGGGCCCATCTGGGTCTCGCCGTCGGTCGGGTCGCCGATCCGCAGGGCACGCACCCGTTCGTCCACCGCCGCGATCACCTCGTCCATCCGGTCGGCGGGCACCAGCCCGCGGCGGATCGCGGTGCAGCGCTGCCCCACCTTGGTCGTGAGCTCGTTCAACACCTCGTCGACGAAGCGGTCGACATCCGCATCCACGGTCGCGTCGCCCGTGCCGAGGATCGCGGCGTTCAGCGAGTCGGCCTCGGCGCTGAAGCGGACCGAGCGGTCGGTGACCGCCGGGTGCCCGCGCAGCTTGGCGGCGGTGGTCGCCGAGCCGGTGAAGAACACGCTGTCCTGACCGCCGAGGTGGTCGAGCAGGCCCCGCGGGCTGCCCACGAGCAGCTGGACCGACCCCTCGGGCAGGATGCCCGACGTGACAATGAGGTGGGCCAGCCGCTCGGCCACGAACGCGGTGGGCGTAGCCGGCTTGATGATGGAGGGGACCCCCGCCACGAAGGCGGGACCGAGCTTCTCGAGCGCGCCCCAGCACGGGAAGTTGAAGGCGTTGATCTGGACGGTGACGCCGTCCCGGGGGACCTGGAGGTGGATCGCCGAGAAGGTGTTGTCGCGGCTGAGCCGCTCGGGGGCACCGTCGACGAGGTGGTGCGCGTTCGCGAGCTCGCGGCGGGCCTTGGACGAGATCGTCGCCAGGGCACCGATGCCGCCGTCGACATCGACCCACGCATCGCCCTTGGTCGCGCCGGTCGCGGCCGACAGCTCGTACAGCTCCTGCTTGTGCTCGGCGAGGTGCCCGACCAGCTCCTTCAGCAGCATGGCCCGCTCGTGGAAGGTCATCTCGCGAAGTGCGGGACCGCCGACCTGGCGGGCGTGGGCGACCATCGCGGCCACGTCCGCCGGGCCTCCCGACGCGTGGGCGACGACCTCGCCCGTCGCGGCGTGGCGCAGCTCGACGAGGTCCTGCTCGGGGGTGATCCACCGGCCCCCGATGTAGCTCTGCAAGGTCGCGGTCACGGCACCCTCCCGGCATACGAGTCGGTCGTCGATCTCCACCGTAGTGAGGTGCCGGCCGAGGCTCGTGGGCTGCCCGCCCAGCGCGCCCGTGGCTCGCGACCCCCGCCGCGGCCTGTACACCATGCCACGACGGCAGATAGGTAGGGCTACCGATGCGTTCCTGACGGCGCTGTGCGCATGCTGGCTGTGTCGGTCGAACCGATGCAGAGGAGGAATGCATGTCCACGCGAGGCGCCACCAAGACCGTCGGCGGGTTGACCCCGGACCGCCTGCGTGCCACCGGTCCCTACCGGCACATGCTGGTCGCGCGCATCGTCGCCGGTGTCCCACTGCTGCTGACCGGCCTGAGCCACCTGTTGATCCCGGAGGCTGCGCTGCAACCGCTGGTGGAGGCAGCCGGGTTCCCGTTCGCGGCGGTGATCTCGCCGATCGCCATCTGGGTCAAGATCACGGCCGGGGTGTTGCTGCTGCTCGGGCTGTGGGCCCGGATCGGCGGCCTGTTCGGGGTCCCGATGATGCTCGGGGCGTTGTACGCGCACATGGTCATCGACGTCTGGCCCAACGCCCCCGAGGTCCAGGAGCCACCGCTCGTGATGCCGATCTCGGTACTGCTCGGCTCGGCGTACGTCCTGTGGCGCGGAGCGGGGCGCTGGAGCCTCGACCGCCGACAGGCGGCCAGGTCCGCCACGACGTGAGCACGTCGACGTGTGTCGAGACGTCTACGCCAAGCCGAGCCCGCGGCGGACGTCGAGATCGTGGTGGACGACCTCGTGGGCGACCCACCGCAGCGCATCGGTGACGGTGCCCTCACCCCACTCCGGATGGACGAAGCCGGCGTCGAGGTCGAGCGACCCGAGCGCCTCGACGAGGGCGTCGGCCGATCGGGCCAGCGCCCACGGTCCCGTCACCTGGGGCAGATCGTCGTAGTGGCGGGCCCGGGCGAGCTCGTCCGGGTCGAAACCGGCCCAGACCCCGTCCGCATCGACCGAGAGGCAGTGCAGTCGCTCCGACCACGCGCGGGTGACGTCACCGACGTGCCACACGTACCCCGACGGACTCCATACCTCGGGACCCGGCTTGCGCGTCGCGTCGTGCCCGTGCAGGTGATCGGCGAACCGACCGGCCGCCGCGCGGATGTGGTCGAGCGCCTCCGCGCCGTCGGTCGTCCAGGCGAACCCGCATTCGGCGCAGGCGTCGGTGGAGCCGGCATGGGGCAGCATCTGGGCGATGGCCGCCCGGAGAAACGGAGTCATGCCCTCACCTCCGGATCGGGCCGGTGCAGGCTACACAGCCCCCACCTTTCATTAGCCTTGGTCTCCGACGAGGCGGGAGGTCCTCACATGTCGCAAGCCACACAACCGTCGGCCGCAGGCGGTGACGGCGCGGTCAGCGTCGCAACCCGCGAGGGCACGATCAGCCTGTCCGAGCCGATCCTCGACACGTTCCGCCAGGAGCTGAGGGGGCGACTGCTGCTGCCGGGGCAGGCGGGCTTCGAGGATGCGACGCGGCTGTGGAACGGCATGATCGACAAGACGCCGGCGCTCGTCGTCCAGCCGAGCGGTACCACCGACGTGGTCGCCGCCGTGACGTTCGCCCGTGACCACGACCTGGCGCTGTCGGTGCGGGGTGGCGGGCACAACATCGCGGGAACAGCATTGGTGGATGGGGGCCTGACGATCGACCTGTCGCGCCTGCGCGGCGTGTTCGTCGACCCGGATGCGCGGACCGTCACGGCCCAGGGCGGCTGCCTCCTCGGCGACGTGGACCGCGAGACCCAGCTGCATGGTCTGGCCGCGGGGTTGGGCTTCGTGTCCGAGACAGGTCTCGCCGGACTCACACTCGGGGGTGGGTTCGGTTACCTCACCCGTCGCTTCGGCTGGACGGTCGACGACCTGCTCGAGGTCGAGATCGTCACGGCCGACGGCCAGGTCCGACGCGCCAGCCGTGACCAGCACGACGACCTGTTCTGGGCCGTGCGCGGCGCCGGCCACAACTTCGGCGTGGTCACCTCCTTCACCCTCCGCGTCCACGAGATCGGCCCGACCGTGTACGGGGGCCTCATCGCCTGGCCGGCCACCATCGCCGACGACGTGCTCGCGACCTACCGCGACCTGACCGCATCCGCACCGCGGGAGCTGACGGTGTTCATGCTGCTGCGCCGCGCCCCGGCCGCGCCCTTTCTGCCGGAGGAGTGGCACGGTGAGCAGATCTGCGGGATGTCGGTCTGCTACAGCGGCGACCTCGACGAGGTGGAGGACCACCTCGCGCCCATCCGCGCGCTGGGAGACCCCATCGTCGACCTGCTCCAGCCCCAGCCCTACACGCAGATCCAGTCCTACCTCGACGCGACCCAGCCCAAGGGCAACCACTACTACTGGAAGACCGAGTTCGCCGCCCAGCTGAGCGACGGGCTCCTGACCACCCTGCGCGACCTCGCCACCGAATGCCCGATCCCCGGGGCGCAGTTTCCCGTCGGGCACGTCGGCGGGGCGCTCAACGAGCGCGATCCCGACGACGGCGCCATCGGCAACCGCGACGCCCGGTACGTCGTTGGTGCCGCCGGCATGTGGGAGCCCGACGCCCCTCGCGGGGACGAGTACCGGGACTGGATCCGCGCTGCCGGCCAGCGGCTCCAGCCGTTCTCGACCGGCGGCAACTACGTCAACTTCCAGACTGCCGACGAGGGCGACGCACGGCTGCGGGCCACCTACGGCGACAGCTACGACCGGATCGCCCGGATCAAGGCTGCCTACGACCCCGACAACCGGTTCCGCGCCAACCGAAACATCGCACCCACGGGGTGATCTCCGGCCACGGCGGCGACGTCACCGGTCGATTGCGAATCGGTAGGCGCACCTATCTTGCCCCGCCATCCTGGGCGAGCAGGCCGTGCTCCATGGCGAACAGGGCCGCGGCGGCCCGACTCGACGCACCGATCTTGGTGTAGATGTGCTGCACGTGGTGCTCGGCGGTCCGTCGAGAGATCACGAGCCGGTCGGCGATCTCGGCGTTGGTGCACCCGCCGGCGACCAGCCCGAGCACCTCCACCTCCCGTTCGGTCAACCCCGCAGGGGGCGCGGGTCGGACCACGGCAGTGTCGTGGCCGGCTGCGGCCAGCACGACGCTGACCGCCTCGGCATCGAGCCGTCCCTCGTCCGCGTCGGCGAGCAGCTCCTGCGCTGCCTCGTCCGCCGCCAGCGCGCGACGGTGCGGCCGAGGTTGGGTCATCGCCTGGTAGGCGTCCGCCGCGGCCAGGACCAGGGCAGGGACGGACATCTCGCGGTGCGTGGAGCCGCGGTGATAGCCGCTGCCGTCGCACCGTTCGTGGTGCATCCCGACCAACGGCGCCAGCGGGGCGAGCCGCTCGGAGCCGGCCAGGATCCGCTCGGAGTGGTAGGCGTGGAGCCGCACCTGCTCCCACTCGTGCGCGTTCAGGCTGTCGGCCTTGTCCCACACCGTGTTCGAGATCGCGACCCTGCCGACGTCGTGCAGCAGCCCTGCCAGCTCGAGGTCGTCGAGGTCGGGCGGGGCCAGCTCGAGCCGATCCCCGGCGTGGCGGGCGAGGGTCGCCACCCCGCGCGAATGCCCGTGCAGGTAGGGCGTCTTGAGGTCGGCGAGGTCGCCGAACACGGCCGCGACCTCGGGCAGCTTCGGGTCGGCCACCGACATCCAGGGTCGGGGCTCGGCCTCGAGCACCGTGGCGTGCGGGTCGGTCGCGTTGAGCTGCCCCAGCAACGCCCCGGCGCGGGCGGTGAAGTGGTCGGCGAGACGGGGATCGAGCATGCCACCGCTGCGGCGCCGCACCGCATCGACGGCCAGTTCGACCCCGCCGACGGCGTCGAACAGCGTGGCAGCCGTGCTCATCCCGGCGAGCCGTGCCCCGACCGGGATGTCCTCTCCACCGAGCCCTTCGGGACCCCCTTTGCCGTTCCACAGCTCGTAGGAGGCGTAGATGCTGCGCTGGACCTCCTCGGGGAGCCCGAGACGCCGTGCAGCGTCGCGTCCGACCTCGCACGCTGCGGTGGCGTACTGGTGCCCATGTCGCTGGCCCCGCGTGAGCGTGGTCATGGTGAGCCGGGCACGCTCCAGGGGCGGGCGGCCCTCGGTGAGCAGCGGGACGAACGTGCGGAACAGGTCACGCGGATCGCTCATGTTGGTCCGCGCCGACGCCACGTTGAGGGCGAGCTCGTCACCGAAGTGTCGTGCGGTCTCGTGGGCGAACCCGACGCATCCCACGTGGTGGAGCAAGGCGGTGTACAGGGCTGCGCGGATGTCGTCATCCGGCAGGTCGAGCGATCGCCCGAGCGTGGCGGCGAGCGCAGCCGAACGCAGCGCCTCGCCCGCTGGCATCCCGAACCCGAGGTCGGCCAGGCGGGACAGCCCCGCCACGAGATCCGCAAGCCTCATCACCACGACCACCACCCCGCCGACGGAGGCTAATGGGGGTCTGGTCACGGTGGCGCGTACGGCGTATGGTCGGTGGGCTGGGTTCGGGCTGTGGGACCGCCCGACACGGGAAGGACCCTGCCATGGCAAAGCTGCTGTTCTCCGGGTCCTACGGCTCCGACGACCCGACGCGCGCCGTGTTGCCGTTCTTGAGCGCGAAGGGTGCGGTGGAGTCCGGACACGAGGCCGAGGTCTTCCTCATGGGAGAAGCGGTCTATCTGATGCGGTCCGAGGTGGCCGATGCCTGCAACCCTGTGGGCTGGCCCAATATCGGTGAGGTCATGCGGGAGGTGGCGGACAACGGCGTCCCCGTCTACGTCTGAGGGGGTTGCGCCGCTGCCCGTGCGGTAGCTGAAGCGGATCTCGCCGGCAAGAACGCGCAATTCACCACCCCCGCGGAGTTCGCAGACCACTGCGCGCAAGCGGACAACGTGATCAGCACCTGACAGCCGGCGTGTCCCGCAGCCCCCCCAGCACACGCCGTTTTCAGGAGCACACGCCGTTTTCAGGCCGCCGGGCTGAACGTCGCTCCCAGCTGGCGGAACAGGTCGAACATGTCGGGGCCACCCCAGTGTTCGACGACCCGGCCGTCCACGACCCGCCAGATGTCGATGAGACCGACGGTCACCTCCGCCCCGGTCGCTGCCAGCCCCAGGAGCTCGCCGAGGTGGGTCCCGCGCATCGTGCCCCGGAACCAGACCAGGTCGCCGGACGCCACGACGTCCTCGACGGTGAGCCGGATGTCGGGGATCGCGGTCCGAAAGCTTCTCAGCCGGACGATCTGTTCGTCGCGTCCCAGCGGAGGCCGGCTCGGGGAGATGTGCCGCTGGTAGGACACGTCGAGGAACCGCTCGACGGCATCCGGGTCGTCCTGGTTCCACACCTCCTCGATGTAGCGGTGAAGCAGGTCCTCGTTGTCCCTGGCGGTCACACTTCGCTCCTGACGCCGTTTGGCGCTCACGATAGTCGTCACCGACTGGCGGCCGTCGCCCAACGGTTCCTGGTGTGGTTCGCCTCGGACCCGAAGGACGTGGGGACGCGTGCCGTGCTCGGGCCAGCCCGGTCCGCTGATTCGCTGCCGGGCGCTGCGCGAGGAGCGGCTCGACGGGGCCCGGGACGGCTTGCCCCTGCTCCCGGTCGAGCGACAGGGACCAGGCGGCCGGTGGCGCCTGACGCATCCCCGGCCGTGCCCGCGTCGGTCACCGCCCGGTCTGACACGTCGTGTGCGCACCATGCGCATCCGGTGGCGCATAGATGAACGGGGCCGGGGGGCCGGGCCGTACCGTCGGTAGATGGACTGAGCAGTCCTCAGATGGACTGAGCAGTCCTCGAGGGTCCACGGGAGGGCCCGGATGCCGTCCAGTCCCTGGTGCGGCATTGGCCGTGCGGGCCGGCGCTGCCCGCGGGACGCAGAGGAGGAACGCATGCACCGTCGATCGATCGCAACCATCGTCTTGATGCTGGGCGCTCTGCTCGTCGCCCTGGCCGTGCCCGCCATGGCCCAGGAACGGACCTTCACGTCACCGTTGTCCGGTGACGAGGAGGTCCCGTCCGTGGAGACCGACGCCAGCGGCGACGCGGAGTACGTGCTCAGCGCGGACGGCACCGAGATGTCGTTCACCGTCGAGGTCACCGATCTCGAGGACGCCACCATGGCACACATCCACCTTGGGGCCGCCGGCGAGAACGGCCCGCCGGTGGTGTGGCTGCACTCCCAGGAACAGATGCCGGAGCTGATCGAGGGTGTGACCACCGGCACGCTGGCGAGCGGCACGTTCACGGCGGACGACCTCGTCGGCCCGCTCGAGGACGGCACGCTCGAGGACCTCGTCGCCGAGATGGCCGCAGGCAACACCTACACCAACCTCCACACCGAGGAGTTCCCCGACGGTGAGATCCGTGGCCAGATCGCCGAGGTCGCCGAGGAGACCGAAGAGGCCGAGGAGGCCGAGGAGGCCGAGGAGGCCGAGGACGAGGTCGAGCAGCCCGAGCGCGTCGACACCGGCGCTGGTGGAGCGGCCGGCTCGTCGGGTGCGCCTCCGCTTGTGCTCGTCGCCGGGTTGATCGCCCTGCTCGGTGCCGCGGGCCTGTTCGCCCGCCGCCGGGTGAGCGCCTGACGAGCGAAGCCGCGCTCGCGCGTGCGCTCGTGAGCGGCGCCACGTGTCGTGCCCGACGCCGCAGGCCGGAGATCCGGCTTGCGGCGATCGGGTGCGCGTCGCTGCTTGCACTCGCGGGCTGCGCCGAGCAGGGGCCCCCGGCGCCGACGGCCTTCGACGAGGATGCGCTCGTCGGCGCCGACCGTGAGGTCGGGGAGGCCGGCGAGGTCGCTGACCGGGACGAATCCGAGGTCGAAGCCGCGCTCGAGCCGTGGCCCGTGGCCGTGGAGGTCCCCGCCATCGGCGTCGACGCCGACCTCGTCGCCCTCGGGCTGAACGATGATCGCTCGATGCAGGTGCCCGCGTTCGGGCTCGCCGGCTGGTATGCGAAGGGACCCCGCCCCGGTGCGGCCGGTCCGGCGGTGATCGCCGCCCACTACGACTCGACCGACGGCCCCGACGTGTTCTACGAGCTCGACGCGCTCGCGACGGGCGATGAGATCCACGTCCGTCGCGAGGACGGCTCGACCACCACGTTCGTGGTCGAGGAGCTCGAGCAGCACCCCAAGGACGAGTTGCCGGGTGACCGCATCTGGGCCCCCTCCGAGGAGCCACGCCTGACGCTCATCACCTGCGGCGGCGTGTTCGACCGGGCCACCGGCCACTACACGGACAACGTGATCGCCTACGCCGTGGCGGCACCGCGGTAGGCGCTCGACGTCACCTCGATTCGTGTGCTGCTTGCTGGTCGGGGTCGGCGGCGGGGACCAGCAGCGCGGCGACGATCGCGACCCCGCTCATGAGCACCAGGGCGGGCGTTCGGGTCCCGACGAGCGTCGTGAGGGTGCCGCCGAGCACCGGCCCCAGCGCGGCCCCCACGCCACGTGTCAGCGACGACATCCCGAGGACGATGCCGAGCGAGCTTCCGGGCACCGCGTCCGCGCTGAAGATGCTCTCCACCGGCACCAGGGCGCCGATCGCGACCCCGGCGACCACCGCGAAGGTCACCGCCACCGGCAGGTTGCCGGCGACCGGGAGGATGAGGCACGACGCCCCGGTGAGCAGGTGGGCCAGCCGGAGGGTCGAGCGGGACCCGAGCCGGCGGATCAGCCACGGCATGGGGATGCGCCCAGCGAGCTGGAGGAGCCCGCGGGCGCCGGCCAGTCCGGACGCCAGCGCGAGCGTCAACCCGCCGGTGACCATGGCCGGCACTTGGTAGAGGATGAGCAGGGACGTGACGAGCCCGCCCGCGAAGGTCGTGCTCAGGAGGGCCAGCACCACCGGGTCGCGTCCGGCGGCAGCCAGCGCAGCGCGCAGCGACGGCGCTGTCTCGTCGACCCCACGGCTGTCCGGCACGACCACGGCGGCGAGCAGGAACGCCGCGGCCACCGCGATCCCGGTGAGTTGCATCGTGGTCCGCCAGTCGGCCCGCAGAACCATCCACGCCATGAGGGGCAGGAAGATCGGGCTGGCGAACGCACCCCACAGGGTGTTCGTGGTGATGGCGCCCGCGCGCCCGCTGGCGGGGACGAGCTGCGCGATGACCGTGTGCACGGCGGCGTAGTAGCCGAGCGCCCCGGTGACGCTGCCGGCGACGATGCCGGCGACTGCGAACACGATGGTGCTCTCGGCGCCAGCCGCGGCGAGGTAGGCGGCCAACGTGATCACGGCACCGACCGCGTACACGAGCCGTGACCCACGGCCGTGCAACAGCCGGCCGGCCAGCGTCGCCAGCACACCGGCGCCGAACAGGGAGATGCCGTAGGTGGACGACAGGACCGCCTCGGACCACCCGGTGTCCTCACGGATCGGTTCGAGCAGCACCCCGTAGCCGTAGAACCAGACCCCGAAGCCCACGATGGTGACGACCCCGAGGGTGACGGTGGCGCGTAGCGGCAGGCGGTCGTGCATCGCGGGTCCTGATGGCGGAGCACGACACGCTAGACGCCGCGGATGAGCCGACCGGTCAGGTCAGCAGCCCGTCGTCCACGCGGATGAGGACGCCCCAGTAGGACACGATCAGTGGTTCGGTCGACACGAGCGCGACGGGCCGGCTGAAGGTCACCGATCCCTCTGGCCCGGCCAGCGTCGTCACCTGGGTCGTGCCCGCGACCGGCACCGACGCGCCGGCGGCAAGCAACCCGTCACCGACGGCGCCCCAGCCGGCGCCGCCGTACCGCGCCAGCTGCTGGCCGGTTGCCGGGTGGAGCGACACGACCTCGGCCTGGTCCTGCGCCGCCGCGAGCGAGACCAGCAGCTCGCCGGTCGGCTCCTGCCCCAGGGAGATGTCCGACGTCGCCGCGGTCCCCAGCGGCCTGCTCCAGGTTGGCGCCGCCGCGGTCGTCGACACGGCGTGGAGGGTCACGTCGTCATCGGAGGCGGCGAGCACGATCAGGAGGTCGTCGTTCCGCCACCACCGGCTCGCCCGTGGGTGACGAGCGACTTCGCGCCCATCGGTGCGGTCGTAGAGGGCCAGCGCCCAACGGTCGTCACCGGGCATCGTCGCCTGGTCCGGTGACATCGTGGCGACACCGACCACCTGGTCGTGGAGCTCGACTCCCAAGGTCTCGCCGGGACCGGTCAGGGTGCGTTGGCCGGACTCCGCGACGACCGCCTCCGCGAGCTCCATCTCGAGACGGTCGCGGACGGTCCCGGTGTCGGCGTCGAGGATCGCGATCCCAGCGGCGTCGACCACCGCGACCTCGGCACCGACCTCGTCCGCGCCTGCGGTCGCCGCCGGATGACTCCACTGCGGTCGTCCCGTCACGGGGTCGAGCGCCACCAGCTCGCCGTCCGTCAGGACGAGTGTGTGGGGAGAGAGCGCGACCACCCGGTCGACCGTCATTGCCCACAGTGGCGTGCCGGAGGCGACGCCGAAGGCGGCGATGCCCGGCCCCGGCCCGGTGTAGAAGACGTCGCCGTCGGCGAGCGGTGGGGGTGCACCCGACGTGCTGATCAGCAGCTGGTCGCC
>CAZSQF010000002.1:38203-40578 GCA_964608935.1 uncultured Actinomycetota bacterium
TGGCCGACCTCCACGCTCCAGCGTTCGCAGCCGGGTGGGGCGCAGCTGACCTGTGGCGGCTGGAAGCCGCGAGCCGGCTGGACGACCGGCAGATCCACCCGCAGGTCGTGCTCACTCGGTTCGGGCGACGTGATGGTGCCCGCCGCCAGCGACGCGACGACGGCGATGACGGCGACGAGCCCCACCGCGACGCCGGTGGCACGGGCGATGGGACCGACGCGAGGTGGGACACCGCTCGCGGGTGACGCGCCCAATCGTTGGCCGCAGCGCCCGCAGTAGCGGGCCGGCGGCGGCCACGTCGACCCGCACCCTGGGCAGCGTGTTGCGGGGTCCACCATGCGCGTTCCCTCAGGCGTACAGGTCTCCGGCGAGATACTTCAGGCCGGTGTCGACGGCGACGGTCGCCACGACGTGCCCCGGCCCGAGCTCACGTCCGAGACGGATCGCCCCGACGACGTTGAGCCCCGACGAGGTGCCCGCGAACAGGCCCTCCTCCTTCGCCAGCCGGCGTGCCATCGCCCTGCCGTCCTCCTCCTCGATCCCCTGGACATCGTCGTAGTGGTCCTCCCGGAGCAGCGGTGGCACGAACCCGACGCCGGTGCCTTCGACGCGGTGGGTCCCCGCCTCGCCGGTCGAGATGACCGCGGAGGAGGCGGGCTCGAAGGCGACGACCCGTGCCGCACTGCCGGCGCTGCGGAGCGCGGCCACGACGCCCGTGAGCATGCCCCCGGTCCCCACCGCGGCACAGAAGGCGTCGAAGGGCGGATCGACCTGTGCCAACAGCTCCTCGCCGAGCCGCCGATACCCCGCGACCTGGTCCGCATTGTGGAACTGGTTCGTGAAGTAGGTGTCGGGCTGGCTCGCCAGGTCCTCGGCGGTGCCGATCATGCGCTGGATGAGCTCCGGGCTGATCTGGCCGTTCTCGCTGGGCACGATCACGACCTCGGCCCCGAAGGCGCGCATGGTTCGAAGCTTCTCCTCGGAGAACGCGTCCGAGCTGACGAGCTGGCAGCGGTAGCCCTTGGCCGCGCACACGAAGGCCAACGAGGACCCGGTGCTGCCCCCCGTGTACTCGACGACAGTCATGCCGGGCCGCAAGGTTCCCCGTTTCTCGGCCTCCTCGATCATCGAGAGCGCCATACGGTCCTTGTACGAGCCGGTCGGGTTGTACCACTCCAGCTTCACGACGACCTCGGCGCAGTCCACGGGAACCACCTTCTCGAGTCGCACGACGGGGGTCGTTCCGATCACGTCGAGCATGGACGTCATTCCACGCGAGGCCATGGCCTGTTCCCTTCCGCTAGCGGATGACCATAACGCCAGGTCTCCCGGATACGGTCAGGATCATCCGACCGCCAGGGCCGCCATGACGAGGTTCACCGTCCGCTCGCGTGTCGCCTGGACGGCTGATGGCCCCGCCACGGCGGTGCTGCTGGTGCGTGTCGCCCATGCTCCCGGGCAGACGGTGGACGACGAGCACCTCGATGTCGACGGCGCCGAGGTCGATGACCCTGGTCCGCGCCGCGCCGGGGTGCGGCCCCTGCGCCTGCACCTGTCTCCCGGGCCGGTCCGGCTGCACTACACCGCCACGGTCGAGGTCGACACCGCGCCGGTCGACACGGATGTCGCGCTGCCGATGCTCGACGATCTCGACCTCGACCTGCTGCCCTGGACGGTGCCGAGCCGCTACTGCCCCTCCGATGTGCTCGCGCCCACCGCCGAGCACCTGTTCGCCGACCTCCCCCGCACCGGGGCGCTGCTCGAACACGTCCGTGGCTGGGTCGAGGCCAACATCGCCTACGTGCCGGGAACGAGCGACGTCCACACCGCCGCCGACGAGACGATGCTGCGACGGACCGGGGTGTGCCGGGATCTCGCGCATCTCACGGCGACGCTGCTTCGCGGGCTGGGCGTGCCTGCTCGTCTGGTCGCCGCCTACGCGCTGGACCTCGAACCGCAGGACTTCCACGCGGTCGTCGAGGCCCACGACGGGCGGTCGTGGCGGCTGCTCGACGCGACGGGTCTTGCCCCCGTCGGCACCCTCGCCCGGATCGTCACCGGTCGTGACGCCGCCGAGATCGCGTGGGGCACGACCGAGGGCCCGATCACGCTCGACAGCCTCGAGGTTGCGGTCGAGCGGGCCTGAGACGGTCGCCGCCTCGGTCAGCCCGACCCGCTACCGGGGGCCGTCGGCGCGCACCGGTCGCCCATACCAGCATCGACACGGCCAGGACCAGGCTTGCCCGTGATGCGATCGGGTTGAACGGCAGCACGGGCAGGTCCCCAGCGGCCGCCACGAGCGGCACGCCCTCGTCGCCGTACGATCGGGCACCGGACCAGGCGAGGCCGACGGCCACCACGGACAGGCCGGCCAC
>CAZSQF010000003.1:0-33545 GCA_964608935.1 uncultured Actinomycetota bacterium
GATGTAGTCGTTGATGCTCAGGCCGTCGGGCACCGACACGTGCGACTGGATCACGAAGACGTCGGCGCCTCGGACGGACTCCTCGAACCGCGCGTACAACTCGCCGTTGGCGAACTGCGAGAGCTTCACGTCACCGAGCCGCATGCCCAGATGGTCGGCGACCTCTCGGGCGAGCTCCGGGTACGACGACCCGGAGAAGATCATCATCCGCTTCTTGGTGACGACTTCCATCGAGCGTCCCGAACCTCGACCCGGCGGCGGAGGGACGCGACCGTAGCGTCCCCGACGCGCAGTCGCATCACGCGGCCGGAGCCGGATCCGGGCGTGCACCGACCGCGCGTGGTCAGGCGCCGTCCGCGTGAGAACGGCGGCGCTCGACCCAGCCCTCCTTGTTGGTCTGACGCGAGCGGGCGACCGCCAGCGCACCCGCGGGCACGTCCTCGGTGATGGTCGATCCCGCCGCGGTGTAGGCGTTCGCGCCGATCCTCACGGGAGCGACCAGCATCGTGTCACACCCGACGAACGCATCGTCCTCGACGATCGTGGTGTGCTTGTCACGGCCGTCGTAGTTGACCGTGATCACCCCGCAGGCGAGGTTGACCCGCGAGCCGATCTCGGCGTCGCCGATGTAGGCGAGGTGCGGGATCTTCGCGCCCTCGCCGACGGTGGTGTTCTTCGTCTCGACGAACGCGCCGGCCTTGGTCGCCGGGCCGAGCCGGGTGCCGGCACGCAGGTGCGCGTACGGCCCGACCGTGGCACCGGGGCCGATCACCGCCTCGGTCGCACGCGACGAATGCACCGTGGCGGCGTCCCCGACATGGCAGGCCGTGAGGTGGCTGTAAGGACCGACCACGGCCCGCTCCCCCACGTGCGTGCCGGCGTCGAGCATCGTTCCCGGGAGCAGCACGGTGTCGCGACCGACCTCGACGTCGACGTCGACATGGGTCGACGACGGGTCGACCACGGTCACGCCGACCTCGACCATCAGGTGCTCGAGGTGACGCCGGCGGAGCACGGCCGCCGCCTCGGCGAGCTGGCGCCGGTCGTTGACGCCCGCGACCTCGTCCTCGGCCGCCACGACCGCCGTGACCGCGTGCCCCCCGTCGGTCAGCAAGCCGACGACGTCGGTGAGGTAGAGCTCGCCCTGCGCGTTGCCGTCGTCGAGCCGCCCCAGCATCCCGGCGAGGAGGTCACGACGGACCAGGTACACGCCACCGTTGATCTCACGCCCCGCCCGTTCGACGGCAGTCGCGTCCCGCTCCTCGACGATCCGCTCCACGGCGCCGTCGGCGCGACGCAGGACCCTGCCGTACCCGCCGGGGTCGGCCACCTCGGCGGTCAGCATGGCGGCGGGAGCACCGTCGGCGACCGCGTCGATGAGCCGCTGGAGGGTGCCGTCGGTGAGCAGCGGTGTGTCGCCTGGCACCACCAGCACGTAGCGCGCCGCCTCGGCGACGCGGGGGACGGCCTGCTGCACGGCGTGGCCGGTTCCCCGCTGGTCGGCCTGGACGACCGTGGTCAGCCCGGCGATGCCGACCGCGTCGACCTCCGCGGTGACCTCGTCGGCCTGATGACCCACGACGACGACCACCTGACCGGGTCCGAGCGGGCGCAGCGACTCGAGCACGTGGTGGACCAGGGTGCGGCCGGCGGCACGGTGCAGGACCTTGGCGAGGTCCGACCTGAACCGCGTTCCCTGTCCGGCGGCGAGCACGATCGCGGCGATGTGATCCTGCGGCACGGGACCCTCCCTCGGGTGAGACGACGCGGACTGCGGCGTACGGGTGGGGTGACGGTGATGCAGACCCTAGGTAGCCGGCGCCCGACGGTAGCCAAGCCGCGCCGCATCCGTCCCTGTACGACGTGCCCGTGCCGGTCCGCCGATCAACCCTGCGGCCCGGCCTCCGCTTCGGCCACCGGCCACAGCGTCAGCGCGGCCGTCACGACGATCGTGACGGCGAGCAGGGCCCATCCGATGCCGGCAAACGGGAGGTCGACCACCCGCATCGCGGCGATCACCACGAGCACGACCCCGACCTGGAACGCCGTGACGCGGGTCCACGCGCCGATCTCGAGCCGGCGCCGGACGACGTCCCGTGCCGCGGTGCTGCCACCGCGCAGCATCGGTGCGAGATAGGTCAGGGTCGCGAGGATGGCCTGGGCCAGCACCCCGGCGAGCGCGGCCGCGCCGAGCGCGTCGAGCCATCGCCACGCACCTGCCGCGACGACGGCGGCGTCCAGCACGACCACGATCGGGAACCAGGCGCACACGGCCAGCACCGGCAACCTCGGCGCCGTCGGCTTCGCGCGGAGCACGGCCCGCCCGACCGGCACGCACACCACGACGGTGGCCCACGCGAGCACGAGCAGGCCAAGCGCGGCGCCGGCGCGGGCCACGGTCCCGAAGGCTCCCGGGGCGCCGGACGCGATCAGCAACAGCACCGCGACGCTCAGCCCTGTCGCGCCATGGCGGAGGGCTCGCGCAGCACGGTCGTCGGCGCCGGGCTCGATCCGGGTCCGGGCCATCGAGGGCCCGAAGAACACCAGCGTTGCCAGCAGCGTCAACCCGCCCCAGCCGAGCACGTTCGCGTGCAGGTGGGCCGCGCGTACGCCCGAATACCACGTTCCGGGCAGGATCCCGATGCCGAGCACGGCGCCGAGAACGGCGCCGTGGATGAACGCCCCATGGGCCCGTTCGTAGACACGTGCGATCCAACCGAACCGTGCCCCGACGGCGGCGCGGCGCATCCGGCGCAGGCGCACGTAGGCGGCGAACACCACCCAGGTGACCACGGTGGCGCCCCCCACGACGAGCCAGCGGCTGCCCGCGGGGAGACCGACCAGCACGAGCAGGATGCCGACGTTGGTCACCACCGGCCACCACCATGCCCGTTCACCCGGTGCACGCGTGACGGTTCGGCCGAAGTGCTCGCTGAACGTCAGCACCAGATTGGTGAGCACCCCCAGGGTGAACAGGTGCACGGCCAGCCACCGGCCCCCGGGAAGGTGCTCACCGAAACCGACCCAGACCAGCAGCGCGACGGCGTAAGCGATCGCCAGCACGATGCTCGGGGCCGCCGCCGCGAACGGCGACCGACCGCGGCGGGCGCCGTGCCCGGGCCGGAGTGTCTGCAGCGAGCCCATCGGGTGCGCCGCACCGGTCACGACGCCACCTGCAACGACGCCACGCACGGGCCTGCGTCTGTCGATCGCTCCAGGTCACCCAGCACGACGTTCCCACCGAGCTCCTGCAGTGCGCCTCGCATGATCCCGCCGTGGACCGCGCACGTGACCTCCGGATGATTGCGGGCCACTTCGCGGAACGGGCAGCGCAACAGCTCGACGCGAATTGCCCCGGAGGCGGCGGTGTCCACGCTCGGCTCGAAGCCCAGACGTGCCAGCAGGGTGGTGAGCCGCTCGACGGCCTGCTCCGAGCTCAACCGCTGGCCGGGCACCGGCTCCTCCACGAGTCGACGCCCCCAAACCGTGCCGGCGTCGCTCGCGGCACCGGCCGCGTCCGGCACGTCGGTGGCGAGCCGGCCGGCCAGCACCTCGGCGAGGAACCGGTAGCCGCTGTCCCCGACAACCTGCGCCGCCAGTGCGCGATAGACACGCCTGGGCCGCCCCCGGCCCATCCGCGGCTCGGTCTCGTCGCCCACGAGCCCGGCTTCGGCCAGGACCCGGAGGTGGCTGCGCACGGTGTTCGGGTGCAGGTCGAGCTCGCCCGCGAGCCACTCGACGTCTAGCGGCTCGGCCGCGTCGCGCAGGAGCGCGAGCAGCCGGGCACGAACGGGGCTCGACAGTGCCCGGTGCCGCAGCTGCTCGCGCTCCATGATGACCGGCCTCGTCGCCTCCGCCCGAATCGCAGGACCGCGCTCAGCTGACGTTGAGCGTGGCCTCCATCCCGGCCTCGCGGTGACCCGGGACGTCGCAGTAGACGGTGTAGGTCCCGGCCTCCAGCTCGATCGACCCGGTCCCGGTCTCGCCTGGCGCGATGTTTCCGATGACCACGACATCACCGACCTCCTCGATGACGAGGTCGTGCTCGGCGTCGCCGATGTTGACGAGCGTGAACTCGATCTCGCCGGCCGTCGCGGACAGCGTCTCGGGGTCGTAGAACAGGTCGCCGGCCTCGACCGTCACCTCACCGGTGGCCGCGGGGGCATCGGCAGGTGCGTCGTCCCCACCTCCACAGCCGGCGATGACCAACGCGACGGCGATCGCGCCGACAGCCAGCCGGGTGGTGGTGAACATCCTGGTCCTCATCACAGTCTCCTTGCCTCGCTTCGGGCCGAACGTGGAGGTGCTCCGGCGCCCGGCAGCTGTTATTGTCGATCAGATCTAAACGTTTTGTACAAGACTTATAGTTATAAGTCAAGTTCGCGGGCTGGGGCTTGATTGCGTGTCCGGCACCGGATCACGATGACCGTGACCACGAGCGCCTGGACCACCCCGAGCGCGACCGTGAGGCGCACCAGGGGGTCGGGCCACACGGTCGGGAACTGCGACGCGAACAGCATCGGCAGGTGCACCAGTCCCTGATGGTAGAGGACCGCCCCGGAACCGATGCCCAGGGCGAGCACACGCCCGGAGGGAACGCGCCACGCCCACACGGCCGCGCCGATGCCCGCCGCCAGGAACGACGTCGTGTGCAGCAGTCCGAACAGCTCGTCCAGCGGCTCGGAGGGCCACGCGACCAGGTCGTCGACCAGGTGGATCGTGTTGACGGTCGCGACGGCCCCGACGACCAGAGCGGCCGGCCGCACCATCCCGGCGATGCCGGACCGGCGCAGACCCAGCAGCGCAGGGGCCACCAACACGACCGCCAGCGCCAGCCACGGGAGCGGGCTCGGTGGGTCCTGCCATGCCATCTCGCCGTGAACCTCGTGTCGCACCCCGTCGATGGTGACGGGGATCGCCCATTCGTGGAACACGCCACCGTCGTCGCCGGCGGTGCCGATCACGCCGACCAGTCGCATCTCCATCACCGCCCGTGATACGGGACCGGCGTCCACGAACGGGGGCGGCTGGGTCGACATCCAGTGGGTGCGGTGGTCGTGCCACACATACCGCGGCTCGGAGCCGAGCTGCACCCACTCGGGCGGGGCCGTCGGGTCGGCATCGGGCGGCATCGCCACATCCGCGAAGCGCTCGCCGTTGAGATAGGTCGCAGGCGAACGCCGGTTGCGTTCGACTCCCTCGGGGCCGATTCGCAGGTAGGGCTCTCCGTCGTAGCCGTGCACGACCAGGGCGCTCGGGCTGCGGTTCTCCACCTCGAGCGCGAGCCCGCCCGTGTGCACGGTCCAGCTCACGCCGCCTACGTCGGGGGCGCTGATGAGCCGGCTGTCGACGTTGGTGGTCTCCTCGGTCCGGGTGTGCGCGGCCGCCGGATCCGACGACAGCACCGTCAGACACAGGCCGGTCACGACGCCGAGCACCACGCGGGGCACCGAACGGGTCGCCACCGTCACCCCAGGAGGCCGGCCACACCGACAGCCACGAACAGCAGGGCGAGATACGCGTTCGAGGTGTGGAACACCCGCCACGCCATCCTCGGCTCGGGGCGACGGATCAGGGCCCAGGAACGGGCCACGAACACCGCGCCGAGGACGCCGGCAACCAGCGCGAGCCAGGCCCCGCCGACGCCCGTCAGCGGAAGCGCGAGCGATGCGAGCACGGTGGCGATGGCGTACGCGGCTCCGTGCCGTGCTGCCACCACCGGCCCCCGCACAACGGGCAGCATCGGGACCGATGCCCGCGCGTAGTCGGCCCCGGTGCCGACCGCCAGGGCCCAGAAGTGTGTGGGCGTCCACAGCACGACGACCGCGAACAGCACGACCGCCGGCAGGTCGATGCTGCCGGTCACGGCTGCCCACCCGATCACCGGCGGCGCGGCGCCGGCGACCCCGCCGATCACGATGTTCTGCGCGCTGCGGCGCTTCAACCACAGGGTGTAGATCCCGACATACCAGGCCCAGGCCGCCACCGTGAGGGTCGCCGCGAGCCATCCCGCGACCAGGAGCATCACGCCGGTGCCGACGACGAACAGTGCCGCTGCGAACACGAGTGCCGCAGCCGGCGCGATCCGTCCGGAGGGAACCGGCCGATGCGCGGTGCGTCGCATCGCGCCGTCGATGTCGCGGTCGACGACCATGTTCGTGGCGTGGGCCGACCCCGACACCATGGCTCCGCCCACCACGGTTGCGGCCAGGAGCGAGATACCGGGCCACCCGCCGGCCGCAACCAGCATCGCCGGCACCGTCGTGATCAGCAGCAGCTCGATGATCCGAGGCCTGGTCAGGCTCGCGTAGTCCGTGATGGTGTCCCGCCACGCCGCGGTCGACGTGGCGGGTGCGACGGCCGCCCGGCTCGGCACGCTCAACCCACCGGCCAGACCTGTGCCAGTCCGATGTGCGACACGACGTACATCACGACGAACCACGCCAGGAACACCAGCACGAGCAGGTAGGTCCCCGGTGCCTCGAAGCGACGCCACCGTGGCGGCAGCGAGATGTCCTCCTCGGCCGCCTTCTGCTCCTCGGTGAGGGTCGCGGTCGCCATCCGGTGCAACTCCTCGCGCCGCGCCGCGCTGTGCGTGCCGAAGGCGAACCCGAGGCCCTCGTCCGGGCGATCGGTGCGCTCACCCTTGAGCAGCGTCGCGACCATCACCCAGACGAACATGATCCCCCCGATGACCGCGAGCACCGCCCCGACCGACACCAGCAGCATGGCGGCCGGCGTGGGTCCGGTCTCATAGACCGTCACGCCGAGGGGCGAACCCTGATAGGCGAGGTCGGCGACCCGGCGGGGTACCCCCAACCGGCCGGCGAGCAGCATGGCGAGGGTGAGGACGATCATCCCGGCACCGAACACGTACGGCTGGAGCCGCGCCATGCCCACGTTGACGAGCTTCTTCTGCGTCAGCAGCGGGATGAGATAGAAGGCGATGCCCATGAACGCGAGCGTCGTGCCGGCCACGACGGTGGCGTGGAAGTGGCCGACGACGAACAGCGTGTTGTGGATCAGCATGTTGAGCTGCATCGTCCCCATCAGCACGCCCGTCACCCCGGCGACGAAGCCGAAGTAGACGATCGACAGCACCAGCGACGAGAACCCGGGCTCGCGCCAGGGAGCCCGCCGGAGCCAGCCGAACCACCCGCGCGCGCCCCGCTCGCGCTGGGCCACCTCGATCGCTGCGGGGATCGAGAACGCGTGGATCAGGCTCGCCAGCACCGCGAGGTAGAGGAAGTAGCTGGTGTTCATGATGCGGTGGCTGGTCCCTAGTCCGGGGTCGACCAGCAGGTGGTGGACCGCGCCGAGGTGGATGAAGGCGATGTAGAGCAGGAACGCGAACCGGCTCAGGCCCTCGTTGACGGGGCGCCCGCCGACGGTGAACCCGATCAGCGCGTACCACACCGCGACCATGGCCGCGAGGTTGACCTGCTGGGCACCGTGCCCGATGCCCCAGAAGAACAGCCGGTAGGTGGCCGGGTCGACGTGGTCGATCGCGCCGACGGACTCGAGGAACAGCAGCCCATAGGCGACCGCTCCGGTGGCCAGCGAATACACCGCGATCACCGCCGCCGCCAGGAGTCCGTACACCACGAGCGGCAACGAGCCCTCGTAGGTCCCCTCCCGCTTCGCCCCGATGACGTTGGCGAAGAACAGCCCGCACGCGACGAGCACCCCGACGGCGAACAGCAGCACGCCACCGAAATAGGCGACGTGCCCGTCGGTCGCGGTCAACGGCGGATAGGCCGTGAACATGACGGTGGCTCGACCCGTGAGCATCGCCCACTGCGCGAGCACCACCCCGAGCACCATCATCCCGAAGTTGGCCCACGCCACCCGCGGCATTCGCATGCGGGTGTTGAGCAGCATGGTGGAGCCCCAGTACAGCGCCGCCACCTCGAACAGCAGGATCCAGAACAGCAGCATCGTGACGCCGTGACTGGCCAGCAGCCGGTACCACCAGTCATCGCTCATCGGCAGCCCCTGGCGCTGCAGGGCGATCAACAGCGCCATCGTCCCCCCGAACGCGAGCAGGAGCACGGCGGCCACGGCGTTGGCCACCGCCAGCCGCTGCCCGTCACGGTTGATCTCGAACCCCGTGACGTTGCACGTACGGAATGGTGCGGTCTCGGCTATCGCTGCCACTGCTCGACCTCCCGGGTCAGTCGACGATGATCAAGCCGGTCATCACGTGATGGCCGAGCCCGCAGTATTCGTTGCAGACCATGGGGAACTCCCCCGACTCCTCGGGGGTGATCCGGATCACGTACAGGTAGCCGGGCAGGACCTGGAAGTTCAGGTTCACCGGCTGCAACGACAGGCCGTGCTGCACGTCCGTGGAGGAGACGAGCAACCGGTAGGTCTCCCCGCGCTCGAGCTGGAGTACCGGCCGGAACTGGAACTGGCTCGCCTGGAGGTAGACGTCGCTGCCGGGTGGCGGTGCCACGACCGCAGCGCCGGCGCGTTCGCCGACCTGATGCTCGGCCACGAAGTCCTGGACCTCTGCGGCGAAGTCGGAGGGCTCGATCCGATACGACTCGATCGGTGTCTGCTGCTCGCCGATCCCGAGCCAGACGTACATGCCGGTGAACAGGACGAGGCACCAGATGAACGCGATCATCAGCCACCGTCGCTCGTCGGGGCCGAGCCGTGTCATCCAGTGGCGCCGGGGCGGAAGGAGCGTGCTCAGCTCCTGGCCGCTGTGACCGTGGTCGTGCTCGTCACTCACGCGAAGCTCCCTCTCTCGGGTCGACGACGGGTCTAGCGCCCGCCCCACATCGGAAGCTCAGCGAGCTCCCACAGGCCCCAGCCCAGATACAACAGGCCGGGCACGACAAGGCTGATGGCCAGCAGCAACCAGATGTTGTCCAGAAGTCGCTGCTGCCACGGCAGCTGGTCGGAATCGACGTCCACGTCCGGATCTCCGCCGTGCTGGTCACTCACGTCCGGACCTCCTCGATGCTCGGTGCGGGGGGTTGTCGTGCGGGCATGCCGTCACGCGGCGCCGGGACACTGCGTGCCGGACGGGTCAGACCCAGGGCGGCCGTGACGACCAACACGCTCCACAGCCAGCTGGCTACCGCGAGGTGCGCGATCGCGCTCGCGACGGTCGCGCGCGTGAGCACGTTGGTGATGCCGAGCCCGACCTGGACGACGACGAGCGCCGCCGCGAGCTCGGGGAGCCGCCATGACCATGCCGGGGCTCGCGGGTCTCGCCACCGGCGCCGCGCCACCACCGCGAGGGCGATGACGGCCGCTGCCACGAGGTAGCCGAAAACGCGGTGGGTGACGTGGAGCACCTCGCGGGCATGCCCTGTCCACGGGTCGTCGGCGAGCCAGATCGGGAACGCGTTGAAGACGTAGGCTGCCCCTCGTCCGGTGGCCTGCCCCCCGAGCAGCGACTGGGCGAACACCAGCGCGGCCACGCCGGCAGCCCAGGTCCCGACCCGCCTCGGGCCCTCGCCGGTCCAGGGTGGCGCCGCGTCGGGTCGCGCCATGACGGCGACGAGCAGGAGGCTGCCGACCACGACCAGGGACATGCCCAGATGCGAGGTCACGAGCCCCGCGCGCAGGTGCAGAAGCACGACCGCCGCGCCGAGGCCGGCCTGGACGAGCACGAGCACGGCCGCTGCGACGCTCAGCGCCGGCAGGGCCGGACGGTCGCGATGGCGGAGCAGCGTCCAGCCGGCGAGCCAGGCGACGAGCAGCCCGACGACCCCGGCCCACAGGCGGTGACTGTGCTCGAGCCACATGTGCAGATCCGCCGGCGGGATCCACTGTCCGTAGCACGCCGGCCAGTCCGGGCAGGCGAGGCCGGAATCCGTGGCACGGACCGCGCCCCCCATCGCGATCAGCACCAGCGTGGCGCCGGCGCTCACCGCAGCCAGCCGGCGCACACCCCGGGTCGGATCGGGGTGTCGGCCGACGTCAGGAGCAGCCCTCACCGTTCCCTGTCTCACGAACGTTATGTACTAGAATTAACATTAATCGTGAAGATTATCAAGCGGGTGGGCCTGACCGGGAGGGTCAAGTGGGAAGGCGAGGCACCCTAGCGCTTGTCGCGGCGCTGATGGCCTTGGGATGCGCGGCCGAACCCGACCCCGCGTCGACGACGTCCGGGGACGCGGGGCTCGTCGTCGAGATGGACGACATCTTCTTCTCGCCGTCGCGGATCGAGGTGCCGGCGGGCGACGCGGTGACCGTCCGGCTCACGAACGTCGGCGGGATCGTCCACGACCTCGTCCTCGACGACGGGTGGATGAGCGGCGACGTCACCCCGGGTGCGTCGACGACGGTCGAGCTCGGCCCCTTCGACGAATCCACCACGGGGTGGTGCTCGATCCCCGGCCACCGCGACGCCGGCATGGAGCTGGAGATCGTCGTGACCGCGCCCGCCTCGTGACGTCACTCCCCGCGGGATGTGCGGCCGTCGTCCGTTCCCGCGAGCTCGGCGGGGATGTCGAAGGTGCCGGCGTCCAGCGCCGTGTCGATCTCGACGATCTCGGCGAAGGTCGTCTCACCCAGCTGCTCGACCATCGCGTCCTGGGCCCGGAACCATGGCACGTGGACCGCACAGACATCGTCCCATCGACATGGCCCGCCCCGGAGCACGCACACCGTCGAGCCGGGCTCGCCGTCGACGGCCCGGATCACGGCCAGCAGGGAGACCTCCTCGGGTGGGCGGGCCAGGACGTAGCCGCCGGCGGGACCGGCGACCGAGGTGACGATCCCGGCGCGCACCAGGTCGGCGAGGATCTGGGCGACGTAGGTCCCCGGGATCTCCATCTCGTCGGCGATCTCCCGCGCCTTGCGGCGACGATCGTCCTCGTGATGACGCGCGAGGTCGATCGCCGCACGAATCGCGTAGTCGGCCCGCCGGCCCAGCTCGAGTCGCATGACCCTTATTGTAACGGTAAACGTTGCGGCGAAGCCGAAAGGGACCGCCTCAACTCGCGGCGGCTCGCAGGGCCTGGTCGAGATCGGCGCGGATGTCGTCCTCGTGCTCGATGCCGACGCACAGGCGGATCATGTCGGGGGTGACCCCGGCCGTCGACTGCTCCGCCTCGTCGAGCTGGCGGTGGGTCGTCGAGGCCGGGTGCGCCGCCAACGACTTCGTGTCCCCGATGTTGACCAGGCGCGTGAACAACTCGAGCGCGTCGTAGAGCTTGACACCGGCCTCGAACCCGCCCTTGATCCCGAACGACAGCAGCGCCGACGGCTTGCCGTCGGTGTACTTCTGCGCCAGCTCGTAGTACGGGGAGTCCGGCAGGCCCGCGTACTCGACCCAGTCGACCTGCGGGTGCTCCTTGAGGTAGTTGGCGACGACATGGGCGTTGTGGACGTGCTTGTCCATGCGCAGCGACAGGGTCTGCAGCCCCTGGAGCACGAGCCAGGCGTTGAACGGGCTGATCGCCGAGCCCGTGTTGCGCAACGGGACGGTGCGGGCACGCCCGATGTAGGCAGCCTCGCCGAGCGCCTCGGTGTAGACCAGCCCGTGGTAGGCCGGCTCGGGCTGGGACAGCACCGGGAAACGGTCGACATGCTCCGCCCACGGGAACCGGCCGCTGTCCACGATGATCCCGGCGAGCGTCGTGCCGTGGCCGCCCATGTACTTGGTCATGGAGTGCACGACGATGTCGGCACCCCACTCGATCGGGCGCATCAGCGCCGGCGTCGGGACGGTGCTGTCGACGATCACCGGGACGCCGTGGCTGTGCGCCATCTCGGCGATCGACTCGAGGTCGGGGATGTTGCCGGCCGGGTTGCCGATGGTCTCGGCGAAGACCGCGGAGGTCTTGTCGTCGATCAGCTTCTCGAGTGCCGCGGCCGAGTCGTCCTCGGCGAAGCGCACCTCGATGCCCTGGGCCGGCAGCATGTGCGCGAACAGCGTGTAGGTGCCGCCGTAGAGCTGGGGGACGGACACGATGTTGTTGCCGGCCTGGGCGATCGTCAGGATCGAGTAGTTGACCGCGGCGCTGCCCGCGCTGGTGGCCAGCGCGGCCACCCCACCCTCGAGCGCGGCCACCCGCTGCTCGAGGACGTCCTGGGTGGGGTTCATGATGCGCGTGTAGATGTTGCCTTCGACCTCGAGGTTGAACAGGTCGGCGCCGTGCTGGGCGTCGTCGAAGGCATAGGCGATCGTCTGGTAGATCGGGACCGCCACCGCCTTGGTGGTCGGGTCGGGCGTGTAGCCGGCGTGGATGGCCAGGGTCTCTCCGTGCATGGATCACTCCTCGAGTTCTTCGTGGTGGGTCGGTGGCGGACGTCGGAGCGCTAGCGCGCTCCTGACCCGAGCGGATCGCCCGGGTCGATGCCGGGCATGAACGGCACACCGCGCGCCACGTCGGTGAGCCGGTAGATCAGCCCCAGCCAGTTGTTGAAGATCGCCTTGCCCGTGTCGGTCCAGGTGTTGTCGAGCTGTGGCTCGATCGCCGCCTCGGGGAACGGCGGCGCTTCTCGGTTCGCGGCCCGCGCCGCGACGGCCTCCTCGAGGTGGTCGTGGGCGATGCGGGCCGCGGGCGCGGGCAGGTAGTTGTCCGGGCGCGGCGGGACCGCCGCGAGCTCACCCGCGAGGTAGCGGTTGACCTCGCGCTTGTACTCCTTCAGCAGGCTGTTCGTGTCGTACTCCGGGTGCCCCTGGAGGTAGACCAGCCGGATCCCGTCACGGCTCGTACCCAGATGGAAGTCGCCCTCGGCGCTCTCGATGAGCACCTGGATCCCGGCCCGTTCGAGCTGCGCGGAGGTGATTTCGTTCCACCGCGAGTGCGGCACGTCGAAACGGGTGTTCGTGCCGTGCAGCAGCGGGTGGTCGCGCCGGACCGCACGGTGGGGATAGACCCCCCAGCGCTTGCTCAGCAGGGGCCGCCGCCGCACGCCGTGGAACAGCTGCACGAGCGCATGGGTCGCCAGGCACGAGCACAGCACCGAGGTGACGTGGTCGGCCGCCCACTCGATGACCTCCTGGAGCGGCGCCCAGAACGCCTCGAGGTCCAGGCTCGGACGGGTCACGTTCGCCCCGGACACGATCAACCCGTCGAGCCCGTCCTCGCGGACCTTCTCGAACGGCTCGTAGTGCTGGTCGATGTAGGCCTGAGTGTCGGCCGCCCGCGCTAGACCCGGCACCGTGAACGGGTGCACATAGATCTGCACGATCTGGTTCGCGCTGCCGAGCAGCCGCAGGTACTGCTGCTCGGTCACCCGCAGGGCGGCGTCCGGCATCATGTTGAGCAATCCGACGTGCAGCTCGCGGATGTCCTGCTCGAGCGCCTCGTCGAGATCCAGGATCTGCTCGCCCCGCGCCCGTAGCTCCGCGAACGTCGGGAGTGACGAATGTGCGACGACCGGCATGTTCCTCATCTGCATCGGGGCGGGCAGACCCTACCCATGGCACCGCGGCAGGCGGGGGCCAACAGTGCAAACCCCCAGAACATCCCGCGCCACCCGGTTGCTCCCTGCCGAGTGTCCGGATTCCGACGCCTCGCAGGGAGCAACGCTCCGGCAGTGGCTGGGGGGCAGGGGATCGAACCCTGGATTCCGGCTCCAAAGGCCGGCGTGTTGCCGGTTACACCACCCCCCATCGTCGCTTCCGTGATGGACGCACGGCGACGACGGACGGCGAGCGTAGTGCGATCAGTCGGTCACGAGCTCGGGCCCGCCGGCGGGTGAGACCGCGATCTCGACCCGGTCGAATCGACCGGCGAAGGCTTCGGCCAGCTCGGCGGCGTGCTGAGCGTCCACGGCCAGCCCCATCATGGTCGGCCCGGAGCCGCTGACGACCGCACCCAGCGCGCCGGCCTGGACGAGGGCGTCACGGTGCTCCCGCAGCTCCGGACGCAGGTGGAACACGGCCACCTCGAGGTCGTTGTGCAGCGCGGCGCCGAGCGCTTCGGCATCCCCGGTGCGCAGCGCCTGGAGCACCGCGTCGGGCTCCACCTCCGAGGGGACGGCCACATCGTCGAAGGCGCGGTAGACGTCCGCGGTCGCCAGCGGCTGCTCGCTGATGCCGACGACCCAGTGATAGACCCCTCGCGTGAGCACCTGTGCGGTGGTGGCACCCGTGCCGGTGGCCAGCGCGGTCCCGCCGCTGACGCAGAAGGGGACGTCGGCACCCAGCTCCGAGCCGAGCTCCCGCAGGACGTCACGGTCGAGCTCGGCGCTCCAGAGGTGGTTGAGCGCGACGAGGGTGGCGGCGGCATCGGCCGATCCCCCGGCCATGCCGGCGGCCACGGGGATCCGCTTGCTCAGGTGCAGTCGCGTGACCGGGACCCCCGGGCTGCCGTTGGTCCCCGCGGTGCCGACGCCGACGGCCGACATCAGCAGCCGGGCCGCGCGCACCGCGAGGTTGTCGTCGTCGGCGGGCAGCGGCATCGAGCCGTCGAGGGTGAAGGCGAGCTCCATCAGCCGTCGCGCCGCGGGATGCGCCGAGGTCGGGCTTCCGTCGAGCTGGGCCAGGACCGTGTCGTGGATCGACACGGTCTGGAACACCGTGACGAGGTCGTGATAGCCGTCGGGTCGGGAGCCGCGGACGGCGAGGAAGAGGTTGACCTTGCAGGGAATGCGGACGCGCACGCGGGTCGGTGCCGCGCTGACCTCATCCACCGGGGCGTCACCTCCCCAGCCGGCCGGTCCGCCGGCGCGCTCGCTCCCCGACACCATCCTATGAAACCTCGCGGTCGTCACCTCGGTCCGGGCCCTGCCGGCGCCCGGGTGGACCCGTCACGAACGCCACAGCGCGTCGACGAGGCGTTCGACCTCGTCGATCTCGAGCGTCTCGGCCCGCCGCCCCAGGTCGATCCCGGCGGCGCCGGCGGCCGCCTCGAGCACGGCCGGTGCGGCGACCGGTCGGAGCGTGTTGCGCAGCGTCTTCCGGCGCTGCCCGAACGCGGCCTCCACGACCTCGAACATCCGTTGCCGGCGCTCGGGCTCCGGCGCACCCGGCCGGCGTCGCAGGCGCACCATCACGCTGTCGACGTTGGGCGCCGGGTAGAACACGGTCCGAGGGATGGTCAGCACCACCTCGGCGTGGGCCAGGAGCCCGATCTTGACCGTCACGCCGGAGCGGGCCGGGTCACCGACGGGCGCGCACCACCGTTCACCGACCTCGCGTTGCACCATCACGAAGAGGTCACGGATCACCGGGTCGGTGAGCGCCCGGATCACGAGCGGCGTGGCGACGTTGTAGGGGAGGTTCGCCACCATGCGGGCCGGGGTGTTGCCGGTCAGCTCCCCGAGGCCCAGGCGGAGCGCGTCCCCGTGCACGATCTCGACGTTGTCATGCGTGCCGACGACCTCTGCGAGCGCGCCGACCAGCCCGGCATCGATCTCGACCGCCACGACCCGGTCGGCCACCTCGGCGAGCGCCAGGGTCAGCGAGCCGAGGCCCGGCCCGATCTCGACGACGGTGTCGCCGGGAGCGATCCCGGCCGCCTCCACGATCCGGCGGACGGTGTTGCCGTCCACGACGAAGTTCTGCCCGGCCGACCTTCGAGGTGCCAGGCCGTGCGTGCCGAGCAGTCGTCGCACCTCGGAAGGCGTCAGCAGTTCTGCGATCGCGCCACCTCGTGGGGGCAGGGTGCGCTGGATCACGCTAGCCGCGCGAACTCAACGCAGGCCGAGCGCCTGCGAGCAGTGCGGCCACGCACCCCACCCGGCCCGGCTCTGGACCCGCTTGCCGACCTCGATCTGCTGCTCGCGGGTGGCCTGATAGGCGTAGTCCGGGTAGCCGGACGGCTTGTTGCGGCGCCAGGTGTCCGGGTGGAACTGCAGGCCACCGTGGTAGCGGCCCTGGTGCGACCAGTTCTGGCCCGACTCGCACTGGGCCAGGCGGTCCCACACCTCGTCGCCCGACGAGGTGGAGGGCTCGGGGGGTGGCGGCGGGTCATAGGTCCCGACGAGCACGACCCGGTCACGCGGCTCCTCGACCACCTCCTGGTCGACGAGCTCGCGCTCGACCTCTTCGCCGTCGACGAGCGTGACGCGGTAGGTGTCGTGGCGCAGCCCGTCGGCCCCCTCGTCGCGGACACGGGTCGTGCCACGGTTGAGGTCGTTGGTCTCGATCCGCTGCTCGCCGTGTTCGAGGGCGATCTCCTCGACCACCTCGTCGAGGTCGACCCGTTCGATGACGATCTCGGTCCCGGGCTCGATCGGAGCATCGAGGTCCGGGGTGATCTGGTCGAGGTCATCGAGCTCGATGTCCTTGCGGACGAGCAGCGCCTCGACGGTGCTGACGAGGGTCTCGACCTCGCGCACCTCCCCATCGACCTCCACGGTCACGGCGGTGGGCGTGTTGACCACGATCGTGTCGCCGTCGTGGATCGGCGCGGTCCAGGCGGGCACGATCTCGGCATCGAGGCGTCGGACGATGCCGATGCCCGCCTCCTCGAGCGCTCCCGCGACCGAGGTGACGGGCGCGCTCAGGGTCTCGGGCTCACCGTCGAGCACGATCTCCACGGTGATGGCGCGGTCCACCGAGATCTCGAGCCCGTCCTCGATCTCGACGTGCTCGGCCGGCACCACCCCGTCGTCCGGTCCGACCTCGACGTCGAGCTGGGTGAGGACGTCGCCGACGGTCGTGGCGTACGTGCGGACCCCCTGCTCGTCACCGTCGACCGAGACCACCACTGCATTCGACCAGGCCACGAGCGCGAGCGCCAGCAGGCCGAGGACGACGAGGCTGGCGGCGCTGCGCAACCGGATGCGGGCAGGCAGCAGCGAACGAAGGGATCGGGGATGAGGAATCATCGGGGGCAGAGCCTAGGCGCGCGGCGACGACGAGCCCGGGCGGGGCGCTGCCCGTTCGGACAGGTGGGGCAGCCCGAACGCCTCCCGGGCGTTGGCGGCGACCGCCTCCTCGACCTCGTCGAGCGGACGTCCCTGCACCCTCGCCAACGTGCGCAGGGTGTATGGCAGGTACGACGGATCGTTCGGCTCGCCCCGGTGCGGGTGCGGGGTCAGAAACGGCGAGTCGGTCTCGGTCAGCAACCGGTCGAGCGGTGTCGCCGCAGCCGCCTCGCGCAGCTCCTCGGCGTTCTGGAACGTGACGTTGCCGGCGAAGGAGACGTACCAGCCGGCCTCGGCGCAGCGGCGCGTCACGTCGAGGTCGCCCGAGAAGCAGTGCATGACGACCCGCTCCGGTGGGCCCTGGTCGACAAGCACGCGGAGGCAGTCGTCCCATGCATCGCGGCAGTGGATGACCACCGCCTTGTCGTGGCGCTTGGCGAGCTCGATGTGCAGCCGAAAGCTGGCCTCCTGCTGCGCGGGGGTGGTGTGGTCCCGGTAGTAGTCGAGGCCGGTCTCGCCGATGGCGACGACGACGTCCTCCTTGGCCAACCGCTCGATCACCTCGAGCACCTGTGGCGTGGCCTCCATGGCGTCGTTGGGGTGGACGCCGACGGCGGCCCAGACACCCTCGAAGCGCTTGGCGGTGCTGACCGCCTGGGTCGAGGACGCCATGTCGGTGCCGACCGTCACCATGGTGGTGACACCGGCGTCCCGGGCCCTGTCCACCTGCTCGGAGGGTGACAGGCCCTCGTGGTGGTCGAGGTGGCAGTGCGTGTCGACGTAGGGCACGACGCATTCACCTGAGTTCGAGGTCTTGGGAGTGCTCGCGGGCACAGCGGCCCGGAGGCCCTGCACGGGGAAGGCCCGCCACGCGTGCGGGCCGTTGAAGGATGGAGTCTACCAGACCGCTCACCTGGCGTGTCACCCGCGGTTCCCCGGCCGGGTGGCCAGGGTGCTGCTCAACCGAGCGGGGCGGCGTCGGAGACGTTGCCCCCGACCCGGACAGGGGCTCCGCCAGGCAGCACGTGCCACGCTGTGGCGGTGTTGGGGCTGCCGACCATCACCCCGTCACCGACGGTCCGCAACCACACGGTCGGGATGCCCTCGTCGGGCAGGAGCTCGCCCGGCAGCGGCGTACTGGCGGCCGCCCCGTACGGGTCCTCGATGAGCACCGGGCCGTCATCGGTCAGACGCACCATCCACCGGATCGCACCGGCGGGTGTGCCCCCGCCGACGGCGAAGGTGGTCCCGTCGGCCGGTGGTCCGGGCTGCACGGTGACCGACGCGCCGGGGGGCTGGGACCATGCGCCGTCGGGCTGGCGCTGGAGCGGGATCGTGTACCAGTCGGTGGTGAAGTCGTCGAGGACGGCTCGGATCTCGGTCATGCCGTCGGCCGTCGATGTCGCCGCCACCCATTCCTGCACGCGCAGGTCGCCGGCGGCCGGGTAGTCGACACCGAAGGCGGCGTTGTCCGTGGCGGGATCGCCCGTGCCCGGACCGTCGTCCCATCCGATCGTGCGCAGCTGGGCGCCCGTCTCGGTGCGCTCGAGCCAGGCGACGCTCGAACCGTCGGGCGCCCACACGGGACGGTCCACCACGATGGCATCCGCCGCCGGCGCGTAGGCCGCGTCGAACGCCTCGAACGCGACGACGACCTCGCCGTCGACGACCCGCGTCCATCGCACGTCGAACAGCCCCTCAGCGGTCGTGAGCGACACGACGGTGAGGTCCTCGGGGGTGGATCCGGGCCGCACGCTGACGGCTAGGAAGCTCGACTCGCCCTCGGCAGGCAGCGCGACCAGCGTCGTCTCCGCGTCGGACCCGAGCAGCCGCAGCTCGCGCCCGTCGGCGATCACGACCGGCGCCGGCAGCGGACCAGCCGTGGCGTCGGGGTTGGGCGACTCCGGGTCGGGCGCGGGTGCGTCCGACCCGGAGTCCGGTGCCGACGCCACGTTGACCAGTGCCGCGCGGGCGATCCCCGTGCCGAGCTCGGCGACGTCGCCGAAGTTGCCGGCGCCGTCGTGTCCCAGCAGCCAGGCGCGCTCGCCATCGCCCACCAGCGCTGCGTCCTGCTTGGCGTCGAGCCACAACATGGACGGGTCGGCGTCGCCGAGCAGCGCGGCGAGGTCGACCATCGTGGTATCGGTGTCGCCACCGTCCGCCGACCAGACCAGCTCCGGCCCGTCCGAACCCTGCTGGAGGAGATAGATCGGCTCGCCGGCCACTCCTCCGACCGCGAAGGACGTGGCGAGGTCGATGAGGTCGCGACCACCGAACACCGTCTCGGTGTCGGTCACATCGAACCCGTCGTCGGTGACGACGAGGTCGATGGCCACGACGGATCCGTCCGGTCGCTGCACCCAGAGGATGCTCGAGTGACCCACCGCGTCGGCCTGTCCAACCCATTCCAGCAGCCGCGAGCCACGCTCGATGACCGCGACCTGGGTCGCCGTCTCGGGCTCGGGTCGGACGCCGAAGTCGTCCACGGTGAGGACCATCCCGTCGGCGTCAGCCGGCTGGAGGTAGGCGAGCCGCCGCCCCTCCGGCGAGACCACGATGGAGGAGAACACGTCCGGATCTGCGTCGGGCCAGGAGGTCGAGTGGAGCGTCGACCCGGACCGGACGAGCACCGCAGGACCCTCGCTGCCGGTCGCGGCCACGCCCAGCGTCGGGACGAGGGCGCCATCGGCCGTCGCCGTGGGGTCGACGATCAGGTCATGGATGTCGGTGGTGCCGACGCCGCCGACAGCAGCGCGGTCGCCGCCCACGAGGTTGAGCAGCTCGAGCTGCCCGTCGGTGCCCACGACAACGGCCTGTGTCGGCACGGTCGCCCCGACGGGAGGCACCTCGTCCAGGGGGGCGATCTCGGGGACCTCGGGGCCGGTGACGGTGCCGACGAGCGCTGGGACGACCAGCACGGCGGCGGCCGCCGCGGCGGCGCCGGCGAGCGACCACGTGATCACCCGCTGTCGCCGCCGCCGGGCGATCCGTCGTTCGACCTCCCGCCACAGCGCCGGCGTCGGCTCGACGTCGCGCGCACGGGTCTGGAGGCTGTCCCGGACGAGCTGCTCGATGCGATCCATCAGCCTTCACCTCCCCGGCTCTCGCTGCTGGCCCCCAGGAACTCCTGGAGACGGGCCAACCCGCGTGAGACCTGGGACTTCACCGTGCCGACCGAGGTGCCGAGGATCTCGGCGGTCTCGGCCTCGGTGAGGTCCTCGTAGTAGCGGAGGACGACCGCCTGTCGCTGGCGGTCCGGGAGCCGTTGGATCGCCTGCCAGACCTCGTCGTGCTCGGCGGCGCCGTCGTCCAGCGCGCGCACGCCCCGGTCGTCACCGGACCTGCGGGCGGCCTCGCGGCGCTCGAGATAGCGCCGTCGGAGACGCGAGTTCGCCTCGTTGGCAACCGCACGCCGCAGGTAGGGGCCGACCTGGCGCACCTCACCCTTCTGCCATCGGACATAGACCTTGGCGAACGCCTCGGCGGCCACGTCCTCGGCCTGGTCGGCGTCGCTGGTCAGCAGATAGGCCAACCGCACCGCCTCACGGTGGTGCGCGTTGAAAACCGCCGCGAACGAGTCGCCGGTCACCCCGGCGCGCACCGTCGCCAGCACGTCGGCTCCCATCGGTCGTCTGGCGTGGACCCCGGCACCTTGCCGTTACCACGCCCCTCCACTGCCACCGACGCGCGACGAGCGGCGAAGGTTGCTCCGGGCCGAAGGGCTCGTCCGGTGGCCGCACGATACGGCCACCCCCGGCTCCGGCCCGACCAGCGGCGGCGCGAACGGCCGGCCAGCGCGCACCGGCTCCGGAGAACGGCCGACTGTCCCCCTCGACGCACGCGCTGTCACGGGTCACCGTTAGTCTCCGGACGGCACGGTTCGTCGGCACGACAGGGCGGAGGCGGGATGACATCCAGCGGCATGCGCCGCAAGGTCGACGACCTCGGTCGGGTGGTGATCCCGGCCGGCGTCCGGCGTGCGCTCGGGATCCGCGAGGGCGACCCCGTCGAGGTGACCGTCGAAGGTGAACGGGTGGTGCTCGCCAAGCCGATGGATGCGTGCGTGTTCTGCGGCCGCGAGGGTGACGACCTCGCTACCTATCGGGCCCGCCACGTCTGCGGGGACTGCGTGGCCGGGCTCGGCACGCTCGGTGACGACCGCGACGCGGCCGATCCCGCCGCGGCCGCGAGCCGGCGCGCGCACGAGGAGGCGCTGGCGCGGCCCTCACGGCCGCGCCTGGTGGAGCCCTCACGCTCCGGACCGATCGACGGTGATGCCCTCGCGCTCGCCGCGGCCGAGCGCCCCCGCGACGACGCGGACGGCCAGCGCACGGTCGGGCGTGCACGGGCTCAGGGCCCGGCGTCGACCACCGCCTGGTAGATCTCCCGTTTCGGACGTCCCACCGCGCTCGCCACCTGGCTGATCGCCGCCTTCCGGGTCAGGCCCGTCGCCACGAGCTCACGAACGCGCGCCACCACCTCGTCGTCGGCGACGACGGTCGGGGTCGGCGGAGGGGCACCGGCCACGACCACGGTGACCTCGCCCCGGAGACCCTCGGCGGCGACCTCGGCGAGCGTGCGCAGCGGGCCGCGCACCACCTCCTCGTGCAGCTTGGTCAGCTCGCGAGCCAGGGCCGCGGATCGGTCGGGGCCGAGTGTGTCAGCCAGGTCCTGAAGGTCTCGTTCCGCCCGGTGCGGGGACAGGAACAGCACCATCGTCCGGGGCTCGGTCGCTAGCTCCTCGAGCCGCGCCCGACGGGCACCCGTCCGGCGCGGCAGGAACCCCTCGAAGGCGACCCGGTCCGTCGGCAGGCCCGACACGACCAGCGCCGCCAGCACGGCGGAGGGTCCCGGGATCGCTTCGATCGCCAGCCCGGCTTCGGCGCACGCAGCGAGCAGGCGGTACCCGGGATCGGACACGCCCGGCGTGCCGGCGTCGGACACGAGCGCGATCCGTTGTCCGGCACGGAGCCGGTCCAGCACGTCGCCGACACGGTCGCGCTCGTTGTGTTCGTGCAGCGACCACTGGGGAGCCGCGCTGCCGATGTGCTCGAGCAGCCGACCCGTGCGGCGGGTGTCCTCGGCCAGGACGAGATCGGCCGTCCGCAGCGCTTCGGCGGCGCGCGGCGACAGGTCGGCGAGGTTCCCGATCGGGGTGGCGACCACCATCAGGGTCCCGGTCACCACGCCACCCTCTCGCAGGTGCTGTGGTCCTCCGGCTCGACCTGGACCGTGGCGTGCTCGACACCGTGGTCGTCGGCCAACAGCGACTGCGCTCGGTCGAGGACCTGGTGGAGGTCGGTGCCGGAGCGCACCACGACGTGCACCGTGACCACGTCCATGCCCGACGTCAGCGTCCAGGCGTGCAGGTCGTGCACCTCGATGACCGACTCGATCGCCTCCAGGGCGTCCCGCACGGTGTCGAGGTCGAGGTGTTCGGGGGTTCCCTGGAGCAGGACGTGCACGGCCTTGCGGGCGAGCCGGTAGACGCGCGGCGCCAGGAACAGCGCGATGGCGATCGCCACGATCGGGTCGGCCGCGGTCCAGCCCGTGGTGAGGACCACGAGGCTCGCCACGATGACGCCGACCGACGACAGCGCGTCCGCGAGCACCTCCAGCATCGCGCCTTCGAGGTTGAGGCTGTCCCGGGCGCCCGGATGCAAGAGTCGGAACGCGATCAGGTTCACGCCGAGGCCGAGCACGGCGATGACCAGCACCGGCAGGGCCGCCACCTCGGTGGGGGCCAACAGCCGGCGCACGCCCTCGGCGACGAGGTAGATGACGACACCCGCCAGCAGCACGGCGTTGGCGAGCGCCGCCAGGATCTCGAGGCGGTGCAGCCCGAAGCTACGCCGTGGATGGGGTCGGGCGCGCATGGCGGCGGACACGGCGGCCAGGGCCATCCCGAGGCCCGCCACGTCGGTGAGCAGGTGACCGGCGTCACCGAGCAGAGCCAGCGAACCCGTGAGCAGCCCGCCCACGAGCTCGACGACGAAGTAGGTCCCGACTAGCCCCAGGGCGACGACGAGTCGCCACCGATGCTCGGCGCTGGCACTCCGGGGCGGCAACTGTCGGTCGGACGGCGTCACGGCTCCTCGATCGCACGCGCGACCGCGACGATACGACCGCGACGCCACCACCGCAGCCGTCACCCGACCGGTACCCACAGGTAACGAGATCGTGGCCGGCGTTTCGTGAGGTTCTGCCAGCCTGCTGACCGGAGCACGTCCGTATGGTCGGCAGGACGAGTCGGTGGGCGGGCTAGTGCAGCGGGAGGTCCGGGCCGAGCGGGAGAGACCGACGGGGACGCCAAGGATGGGCTTGCGTCTAGGGATCGACCTCGATGGTGTGGTCGCGGACTTCAACCGCGGCTGGATTCGCGCGTACAACGACCGGTTCGGTACGCAACTGGTGCCCGAGATGGTGACCTCCTGGGACAGCCCGCTCGAGCTGACGCACTTCGCCGACATGGCCGCATTCTGGGCCTGGGCGCGCGATCACGGCGGCAGCAGCGTCTTTCGCTATCTCGAGCCCTACCCCGAGGCCGTCGAAGCGCTTCGCACCCTCAACCGCGACGGCCACGACGTCGTCGTGCTCACGGCCAAGCCCGAATGGGCCGTCCACGACACGCTCGAGTGGATCGCGGACCACCGCATCCCGACCCGAGAGATCCACTTCGCCGACGACAAGCACCGCATCGAGTGCGACGTCTACCTCGACGACGCACCCGACCAGGTCCGAACGATCGCGGCCCACCGCGCCGGTACGGCGACGGTGTGCCGGTTCGTCCAACCGTGGAACGTCCCGGTCCAAGGCGCCGTGGACGTGCACGACTGGGAGGAGTTCCAGGCCCTCGTGCAAGAGCTGCAGGAGGTGCCGGTGCGCTGACCAGCACGACCCGCACGCGGCATGGCGCCGTCGGGCGGGAGCGACACCGACCGGCCTCGGCGGGTCGGTCACGACACACCGATGGAGAAACAGGGAGGGTTCATCACATGAGGATGCGCACACTTTCGGCGGTGGTCGCGGGAGCGATGTTGCTCGCTGCCTGCGGCACCGATGCCGACGAGCCCGACGATGCCGCCCCGGAGCCGGAGGCGGAAGCCCCCGACGATGACGACGACGCGGACGACGACGACGCGGGCGACGACGACCGCGCGGACTGGCCGGACGAGCTCGTGTTCGGGTTCGTTCCCTCCCGCGAGGCGGACGTCCTGGTCGAAAGCGCGGACGTGCTGGCCGAGGCGCTCAGCGACGCGCTGGGAATCTCGGTCGAGGCGTTCATCAGCCAGGACTATGTCGGGCTGGTCGAGGCGATGGCGTCCGACCAGGCCCACATCGGTGCCTTCGGGCCGCTGGCCCTGGTACGGGCGGTCGACCGCGCCGGTGTGGAGATCATCCTCCAGTCCGAGCGCCGCGGCACCTACACCTACCACACCCAGTACATGACCAACCAGCCCGACAAGTACTGCGACGACGAGCCCCAGGCCGACGACAACGGCTTCCTGTGGTGCAACGGCACGCTCGAGGCGACCGAGGGCCCCGTGGGTGAGGACGCGATCGCCCGCATCGACGGGCCGGTCGCGTTCGTCGACCCGTCGTCCGCCTCGGGATACCTCATCCCGGCGCTCCAGCTCATCGAGCAGGGTCACGACCTCGACGCGATGACGACGACCTTCGCCGGCGGGCACGACAACTCGGTCAACGCCGTCTACCACGGCGACGTCGAGGTCGGGCTGTCCTTCGACGACGCGCGTACGATCGTGTCGGAGGAGACGCCCGACGTCGGTGAGCGCGTGGTGGTGTTCGCCTTCTCCGAGGAGATCCCGAACGACGGCATCGCGGTCTCGGGCGCGCTGCCGGAGAGCCTGAGGCAGGCCATCCAGCAGGCGTTGCTCGACTACGCCGCGACACCCGAGGGCCAGGAGATCCTCGACGCCCTGTACGAGATCGAAGGACTGGCGGCGGCGAGCGCGGACGAGTTCGATGTCATGCGACGGGCCGACGCCGAGCTGGGTGACCAGTTCGACGGCTGACCGGTCCCGCGGGGTGGGCCGGTGCACCGTGCACCGGCCCACCCCGACAGCCGACGACGAGGAGCGCCCGGCATGATCAGCTTCGACGACACCACCGTCGTCTATCCGGGTGGCGTGCACGCGCTCGACGAGGTCTCGCTCGAGGTCGGCGAGGGCGAGATGGTCGTCGTGGTCGGCCTGTCGGGGGCGGGCAAGTCGACCCTCGTCCGCAGCGTCAACGGGCTGGTTCGTCCCACCTCGGGCCGGGTCGAGGTCGCCGGCCGTGACGTCGGATCGGCGTCCAAGACCCAGCTGCGAGAGATCCGCGCCGACGTCGGCATGATCTTCCAGAACTTCAACCTGGTGAAGCGCACGAGCGTGCTCAAGAACGTGCTCATGGGCCGGCTCCACGAGGTGCCGACGTGGCGCACGCTGCTCGGCGTCTACCCCGCCGGCGACGTCGAGCGGGCGATGCAGGCGCTCGAGCGGGTCGAGATCGTCGAGAAGGCGTACGTCCGCGCGTCGAACCTGTCCGGCGGGCAGCAGCAGCGGGTGGGGATCGCGCGGGCCCTGGCGCAGGAGCCGAAGGTGATCCTCGCCGACGAGCCGGTCGCGTCGCTCGACCCGCCGACGTCGCACGTGGTCATGCGCGACCTGCAGCGGATCAACCGCGAGCTGGGCATCACGACCATCGTCAACCTGCACTTCCTCGATCTTGCCCGCAAGTACGGCGACCGGATCGTCGGCCTCCGGGAGGGCAAGGTCGTGTTCGACGGGCCGGGCAGCGCAGCCGACGAGCAGGTGTTCGAGGACATCTACGGCCGGTCGTTGACCGCCGAGGACGTCCTGGAGGCGAAGGCCGAGCTGTGAGCGCCCCGACCAGCCCCGACCTGCGACAGCAGGCACGACCGCAGAAGCCGGGGCTGTCGTGGAAGGTCCCGGTCGGGATCGGGCTGTTCCTCGCGGTCACGTGGTGGGCCGGCAGCGACCGGTTCGGCGTGGGGTTCTCGATCCCGGACCTGATCGCCAACCTCGAACGTGGCCAGCGGATCATCGACGACCTGCTCGACCCCAACTGGTCGGCGTGGGGGCGACTCATCCCGCCCTTCGTCGAAACGCTGCGGATCGCCATCCTGGCCGCGCTGCTCGGTTGCAGCGCCGCCCTGGTCATGTCACTGCTCGCGTCGCGCCTGTCGGCACCGGGCCTGGGCTCCTTCCTCGCCGGCAAGGGTGTGCTGAACGTGGTGCGCTCGATCCCGGACCTGCTCTACGCGATGGTGTTCGTCGCGGTGTTCTCGATCGGCCCGCTCGCCGGCATCGTGGCGTTGATCCTGTTCAACATCGGAGTCGTCGGCAAGCTCACCTCGGAGACGGTGGACGGCATCGACACCGGTCCGGTGGAGGCCGCGCAGGCCGCTGGTGCGCGCCACAGCCAGGTGGTGCGCACCGCCATCGTCCCGGCGATCCTGCCCAACTACGTGGCCTACTCGCTCTACGCCTTCGAGCTGAACCTGCGGGCGTCGCTCGTGGTCGGCTTCGTCGGCGCCGGCGGGATCGGGCAGCTGCTCCGCGAGGCGCTGGCCGCGTTCCGTTACGACGTTGTGTCCTTGGTCGTCATCTTCATCTTCGTCGTCGTGTTCGCGGTCGAGTCGTTCTCGATCGCCCTGCGCCGGAGGCTCGTCTGATGACCCAGGTACCGACGACCGACCGGAACAGGGTCAGCCACAAGGCCGCCCGGCCCGACAAGCCCCGCCGTTACGGCCCGACCGGGCTCGCGCTGACGGCCCTGGCGGCCGGGCTGTGGGCCGCATGGACCTCGGGGATCGATGTCGCGACGATCCTGCGGGGCCCCGAGACGTTCCTGCGCATCGTCCGGCTGATGTTGCTGCCGCCGGACGCGGGGACCGCGCCGCGGGCCTTCGGGGGGATGGTCGAGTCGCTCCAGATCGCCTGGGTCGGGACGATCATCGGTGCCATGGCCAGCCTCCCGCTCGGGCTGCTGGCGGCGAAGAATGTCGGGGGCCGGATCGGGACGACCGTGGCCCGACAGGTCCTGAACCTGCTGCGCTCCCTGCCGGAGCTGGTGCTCGCCATCCTGTTCGTGTCGATGATCGGCCTGGGCCCGCTCGCGGGCGCGCTGGCCATCGGGCTCGGGTCGATCGGCACGCTCGGCAAGCTGACCGCTGAGGTCGTCGAGGGGATCGACCACGGCCCGATCGAGGCGTCGGAGGCGGTCGGCGGCAACCGCTCGCAGGTGCTGCGATGGGGGGTGCTGCCCCAGGCCATGCCCGAGATCGTCGCGTTCTGGCTGTACCGGTTCGAGATCAACGTGCGACAGTCCGCCATCCTCGGGCTGGTCGGCGCCGGCGGCATCGGCGGCATGCTCGCCGACTTCCTGTCCTACCGTCGCTACAGCGCGGCCGGGATGGCCATCCTGATCGTCATCGCCGTGACGATCGCGATCGACGTCGTGTCCTCGCGCATCCGGCGGAGGATCATCGCCGGCCCCGCCGCCTCCACCAAGACCGACCACGTTCCCGCCGCCGATGCCCTGTAGCCAGCCGCAGTCCATGATGCACGCGGGCGTGCGCGTCACGCAGCCGACGGCGTGATCGAGCAGGCCGTCGCCCTCGTCGTGGTCCTGACCTTCGCGCTCGCCAACGGCATCAACGACGGAGGCACGATCATGGCGGTGTGCCTGCGGACGGCCCTCGTCCGGCCGTGGCTGCGGCTGCTCGCGCTCGTCGTCGTGCTGGCTGCGGCTCCGGCCGTGCTCGGCTCGCGGGTCGCCACGACCCTGGCCGAACGGCTGGTCGTCTTCGAGGGGGCGATGGGGCGGATGGCCCTGCTCAGTGCCGTGCTGGCGACACTGGGGGTGGTGTGGGTGCTGAGCGCGAAGGGCTGGCCCACGAGCCTCACGCTCGGACTGATCGGTGCACTGGCCGGCGCCGGCGTGGCCGCCGGCCTGCCCGTGTCGTGGGGTCTGCTCGGCCTCGTGCTCCTTGTCGCGGCGATCGCCCCGGCCCTGGGGCTGGTCGGGGCCGTCCTGCTCCACCACGGAGCACGCCCGCTGCTCGGGGCTGTGCCGGCGGTCCGGCGCGCCCTGCCCTGGACCGGCCACCTGCTCCAGAGTCTCGCCTACGGCGCCAACGACGGCCAGAAGATGCTGGCCGTGCTCGCCGTCGTCGCCGGCACCTCGGCCACCCTTCCCGGCGTCCCTCTCGTATGGTGGGGGGCCGTGGTGGCCGCGTTCACGGGCGGCACCCTGATCGGCATCGCCCGGATCGGCCCGACAATGGACGTCAAGATCCTGCCCCTGCGGACCGAGCAGGTCGCGATCGCGACCGCCTCCGGCGCGGGAGCGGTGCTCGGCAGCGCAGCGGTCGCGAGCCCCGTCAGCCTGATCCAGGCCGTCTCCGGAGGCCTCGTGGGCGCCGGCGTGAGCGTGACACCGAAGCGGGTCCGATGGGCCGCGGTCGGCCAGATCGTGCTGGCCTGGGCCATCACCCTGCCGGCGGCGTTCGGTGTGAGCGCCCTCGTCGCGGGCGGCTTGAACCTGGTCCTCGCATGAACCTGCCGCGCAATCTCAAGTACGTCGTCGCCGACCTCACGGGCCGCGCGCAGCACCAGGTTGTGGCGGCGCTGACCGCGCAGGTGCGTGTGGCCAGGGCGGCGGTCGACGTCGCCGCCGATGCCGCCACCGGCGAGCTGGCCTTCGACCTCGCGCGTGAGCGGATCGGCGAGCTCGAATCCACCGGGGACCGGCACCGAGCCGAGCTCGTGACCGCCCTCTCGCGCACGCTCGTGATCCCCATCGACCGAGAGGACCTGTTCCGGCTGTCGCGCTCGATCGACGACGTCCTCGACAACCTGCGTGACTTCGCGCGCGAGCTGGACCTGTTCGGCTCCGAGGTCCGCTCGCCGCTGTTCGGGCCCGTGCTCGACGCGGTGGGGGCGGCCCTCGACGACTTCGACGCGGCGGTGGTCGAGCTCGCGCGGGACGCCGCCGCGGCCATGACCGGCTCGCTGCGGGCGAAGAAGCAGAGCAACGAGATCCGGCGTCGCTACCAGCTGGCCGTCGCCGAGCTGCTCGACGGTGACCTCTCGAGCGTGATGCTCAAACGACGCGAGCTGCTGCGTCGGCTCGACGTGGTGGGCCTGCGGATCGGCGAGGCCACCGACGCCCTGGCGGATGGAGGACTCAAGCGTGGCAGCTGATGGGGACACCTACCTCCCTCGCACGCGCACGGTGCGCGAGGCGCAGGAACGCGACCGGCTGGCCCCGATCGCGACGCTGGCGGCCGACAGCAGGGGCCGCGAGCGGAACGAGGCCGAGGACGACTTTCGGACCGTGTTCGAACGCGACCGTGACCGCATCCTCCACGCCAAGGCGTTCCGGCGCCTCAAGCACAAGACCCAGGTGTTCCTCAACCCGGACGGCGACCACTTCGTCACGCGGCTCACCCACACGCTCCAGGTCGCTCAGGTCGGCCGGTCCATCGCCGCGGCGCTCGGCCTGAACGAGCCGCTGGTCGAAGCGATCTGCCTCGGCCACGACATCGGGCACGCGCCGTTCGGGCACACGGGGGAGGACGCGCTGACCCCGTACGTCGAGGGTGAGTGGCAGCACGCCATCCACGGTGTGCGCGTGGTGACGCTGCTCGAGCCGCTCAACCTCACCTGGGAGGTGCGCGACGGGATCCGGCAGTCGTCATGGCGCAACGATCCGCCACCGGCCACCTCCGAGGGGTGGGTGTGCCGCTACGCGGACCGGATCGCCTACCTCGCCCACGACGTGCAGGACGCGATGCGCGCCGGGGTCCTCGACACGGGACGGGTCCCGGCCGAGTTCCGCGCCACCTTCGGCGAGCCCGGCCGGGACTGGATCGACACGATGGTGCGGTCCGTGGTCGAGTCGTCGGTCGAGGCCGGCCACGTCACGATGGCTGCGGAGCCGCTGGACGTGATGCATCGTCTGCGCGACTGGATGTTCGAGCACGTCTACCTGCGGCCAGACGCACGCGCCCAGGCCCAGCGCGCGGTGAAGGTGATCCGCGACCTCGTCGAATGGTTCGCGGACCATCCGGACGAGGTCCCCGACGCGTACCGTCTCCCCGACAGCACGCCGACGCAGGCGGCCGTGGACTACGTCGCCGGGATGACCGACCGCTTCGCGATCCGGCTGCACGACGAGCGCTTCCGCCCCGCCGGGCTGTACTGATTCCGCGGGGACTACGGTGTGCGTCCTCGCCGTATCGGAGGCAACGCGTGGAGTACCGGACCCTAGGACGCACGGGCTGTGTCGTGTCGACGTTCGCGCTGGGCACGATGACCTTCGGCGACGAGACCGACGAGGACGGCGCCCGGACGCAGCTCGACCGCTACGTCGAGGCCGGCGGCACGTTCGTCGACACGGCCGACGTCTATGCGGAGACAGCGTCCGAGCAGATCATCGGACGCTGGCTCGCCGAGCGTCCCGCGGACGTGCGCGATCAGATGGTCATCGCCACCAAGGGCCGCTTCGCAACCGATGACGGCCCGAACGACCTCGGGTCGTCCCGCCGCCACCTCACCCGGGCGCTCGATGCGTCCCTCGACCGGCTCGGTGTCGACGCGATCGACCTCTATCAGGTCCACGCCTTCGACCCCCTGACGCCGCTCGACGAGACGCTGCGGTTCTTCGACGACGCGGTCCGCGCCGGCAAGGTCCACTACGTCGGCGTGTCCAACTTCACCGCGTGGCAGGTGCAGAAGGCGGTCGACCTGGCGGAGTTCCGCGGGTGGGTCCGTCCGATCACCCTCCAGCCGCAGTACAACCTGCTCGTGCGCGAGATCGAGTGGGAGATCGTGCCGGCGTGCCTCGCCGCGGGCCTCGGACTGCTGCCCTGGTCGCCACTCGGGGGAGGCTGGCTCACCGGCAAGTACCGCCGCGGCGAGGAGCCCACCGGTGCCACCAGGCTCGGCGAGGACCCCGACCGCGGGGTCGAGTCCTACCGTCGTCGCGGCCCGATGCAGCGCACCTGGGACGTGATCGACGCGGTCCGCGCCATCGCCGAGGATCGCGGCGCGTCGATGCCCCAGGTCGCGCTGGCGTGGCTCGTCGACCGGCCCGGCGTGACCTCGGTGATCCTCGGGGCACGCACCGTGGAGCAGCTCGATGACAACCTCGGTGCGGCCGGCATGCATCTCACGCCCGAGGAGGTCGACCGGCTCGATCGGGCCAGTGACCCCGGGGCGGCCGACTACCCGTACGGCGGCCCCGGAACCGATCAGCGTGGCCGTGACATCGAAGGTCCTGGCTGACGCGGCCCGGCATGGCTCACGGGCGCCGGCGACTCCGAGGGCGTCGCCCGCTCAGGGGCGGGCCCCGCTCCTCGCGCGGTACTGGTCCGCATGTCCGACAAGCCGGCGCATCCCGTGCCTGCCCGCCAGCTCGCCCAGCCTCGCCGTCCACCCGGCGCCGCCCTCCAGGCCGTTGGCGGTGGTGACGTCTGCGACCGCGTCGAGGCCCCAGGCCTCCGCCCAGAGCCAGGTGTCGGGCAGGCGACGACACTGTTCGGGCGCATCCGCCAGCAGCGCCAGCCCCGCCTGCGTGCGGCCCTCGGCCACCGCGATCAGGCCGAGGCTGCGGCCCGCGGTCGACTCCCAGCACGGATCCCCGACCTGCCGGCCGATGGTGAGCGCGTGCTCGGCCAGCTCGCGGGCACCCGAGAGGTCACCGCGCTGACGTTCCGCATCCGCGAGGATGCTCTCGGGGAGGGGCACGAACCCGGTCCACGCACCGCGACGGGCGGACGCGATGCTGGCCTCGAGCTGAGCGACGGCGGCGTCGAGGTCGCCTCGGAGCAGGTGGTCGCGCCCGATCATCGCTCGAGCGTACGCCTCCAGGTGGCCGTCGGAGACCGTGACGGCGATATCGAGCGCAGCGGCGAGGAACTCGGCCGCGGTCGTGTCGCCGACGTCGGTGCGGCCCGAGCCGTCGTAGGCGTCGATCCATCCTCGTTCGAGCGGGTCGCCGCTCGCCGCGTCCCGTGCCCGAGCGAACCAGACCCTCGCCCGCTCGTAGCGGGCCCGCAGGAAGTCGACGTAGCCGATCTCCCGCGTCCCACGGGCGACGAGCGCGGCGTCACCGGATGCCTCGGCGAGCGGGATCGCCTCGTGCAGGAGCGCCAGGCCGTGCTGGTCGACACCGCGCACGGCGTGGATGAGCTCGCTGCCGAGGGCCACGAGGCACTCCGCGGTGAGATGGCGGTCGCCGAGGGTCCTCGCGGCGACGAGCGCAGCACGCAGTGACTCCAGGCCCGCGTCGACCGCGCCGGCTGCCACCGCGTTGCGCCCAGCCTCGAGGTGGGCGAGCACGGCCCCGCGACCGCTCAGCCCCCGGTCACCGCCCGATAGCGGGTCGCTCGCCGAGCGCAAGAGCAGGGTCGGCTCGACGCCCACCTCGTCCCTCAGGTGACGGGCTCCGTGGACCACGGTTTCGCGTGCCTCCTCGTGACAACCGGCCGCTCGCAGGCATCGGACCAGCAGCGCCCAGGAGTTCTCGTCCAAGGGCGCGGACTCCACGACTCGTCTCGCGGCGGCGAGGGCCCCGGCCGTGTCTCCTCGACCGAGGAGGGCCAGTGCCCCTTCTCGGCGGACATCGGCCGCGAGCTCGCGCAGCTGCCGACGCTCGCGCTCCAACCAGAGGTCGAGGTCGAGCGACCCGCCGGCGTCGATCCCTTCGAGGAACTCCCCGTCACGATCGATCACCGCCATCGCATCGTCGGTGCTGCCCGACGCCATCCGGTCGACGTCGACCGTGGTGTCCGCGGGCAGCTCGAGCACGAGGGGATCGCCGTCGAGACGCATGCCGAGCGAGCGCCGCAGCTCGGAGAGGTTCCACCGCAGCGCCGACTGCGGATCCGACGCGTCGGCGAAGAGCAGCCGGGCGAGCTGCGCACGGCTCACCGGTCGGCCGCTCCGCACGAGGAACGCGAGCAGGACCCACGCCTTGCGGCCGCGCACTTCGACCGGGCTCCCGTCCCGCTCGGCCCGTGGCCCGCCGAGCAGGTGGATGACAACGCTCACAGCGACCCCTGACTCACCTTGGAACCCGCACTATGCCTGTCACGCCGGCGCGCGCCATCACCCCGGCCAGCTCGGCCGCCCGACCGGCCGCCGTAGCGTCCACGATGGTGACGTCCCGCCGCAGCAGACGACGCGCCGCGACGACGAGCCCACGGATCCTCATGACGTGGGTCGCGTCCGACGGCGTCGGGCTGGTCCGCTGGCCGATCGCATCACCGAGGGCGTGCTCGAACGCGTCCATGTGGGGCGCCAGCTCGCCCCACGCCGGATGGTCCAGCGCGAGAGCATCGGTTGCCGCGAGCGCGAGCCTCACCGTGTGGCGCAGCTCGTCGAGGCCGATGGAGGTGGCTTCCGCGGTTCGAGTTGCGATGGTCGTTGGCATCTCGTCGTACCTCCGTCGTCGATGAGGGCGACGTTCCGCCGACACGATTGAGGCCGCGTGTGAGAAGCGACCGAGACCACGATCCGTGCGCAGGCCGTTCGCCGCGTCCGCCTAACGGACGCGTTGTCGCGTTCGCACACCGCCCGACCGCGACCCTCGGGTCAACCCCGATGGCCGGCCGGCCGATGTCACGGATAGGTGCTGGTCACCGACTCAGCGTCACCGACTCCTCCACACGCACCGTCAGGTCCCCGCATGGCTGCACAACTCGTCAGCACCGCCCCGCC
>CAZSQF010000004.1:0-31367 GCA_964608935.1 uncultured Actinomycetota bacterium
TGCGGTGGCGTTTGCGCGGGTGTTCGAGTCGCGGCGTGGGGTGCGGGGGATGCTGCCTTACATCTATGCGCGGCGGTTGTCGGGTGGGCGTTCGGTGCGGATCCCGGGTGGGGCGCGGGGTGGGGTGTCCGGCTCGGGGGACCGGCGCCCCGCCGCCTACCCACTCCTGGGGTGGGGGGATGCCCGGTCGGGGCGTGCCGTGTGGTCTTCGGACCACCCGAGCATCTCGACCAGGTCGCGGCGGGCGCGCGCGACACGCGACCGGATCGTTCCGATCGGGACCTCGCAGGCTGCCGCAGCCTCGGCGTAGGACAGACCGAGCACCTGGGTCAGCACGAAGGCCACCCGCCGGTCGTCGTCGAGCCGGTCGATGAGCTCGGACACCTCGACGGCCGTGTCTGCCGGCTCGGCGCGGTCGCCGACCGGGTCGTGGTGCACCGCCGTGTCCGCTGTGCGCCGGCGCCGCTGGCGCCGGCGTATCTCGTCGGCGGCGACGTGGCGCGCGACCGACAGCAGCCAGGTCCGGGCGGAGGAGTCGCCGCGGAATCCGCTGATCGACGACAGTGCGCGGAGGTAGACCTCCTGGGTCAGGTCGTCGGCCGTCGCCGGATCGACCAGGTGCGCGCAGAACCGCCACACGTCCGCCTGCGTCCGGCGCACGAACTCCTCCAGCACGGCGTGGTCGCCGCCGGCCGCGGACCGGAGCAGCCTCGTCAGGTCGTCCATCCCACCTCCGACTGGCGAGGGTAGGGGGCGGGACCGCTCGAATCCTCGGTCGCCGGGAACCGCGGCGGGTCGGGCGACGACTCCCTGTCGGGAGGACCCGTCCGACCACCGTGCCGGAGAAAGCCGTGGAACCGCGTGACGTGCCGACGTGCGAGGCCGTGATCGAAGCCATCTCCGCCCTGCTGGACGGTGAGCCCCCACCCGTCGAGCTGTCCCTCGTCCGGGCGCACGTCGCCGTCTGTGAGTCGTGCGCAGGGTTCGAGGCGGCCGCATCGGAGATCCACCGCCGCACCCGCGTCGCTGTCGCCGGGCCCGTCCCGGACCTGGCCGCGGCGATCGTGGCGGCCGCGCCCGGCGCGCCGGCACCGGATCGACGCCTGCGCGACCTGCGGGTGCTCGTCGGGTTGGCCGGCGTGGCCCAGGTGGTGATCGGGACGGTGCTGCTCGCCGGCGGCATCGGGCCCGGCTCGCACGTCGCCATGGACCTGGCTGCACTCGAGCTCGCCCTCGGGGCGGGCCTGATCGTCGCGGCGCTCCAGCCGCACCGTGCAGCCGGCGTGCTGCCCGTTGTCGCCGTCGTCGCCGCCGTCGCCGTGATCACCGCCGTCGTCGACGTGGCGCTCGGCGGCGCCACGCTGCTCGGGGAGGCGACCCACCTCACCGAGATCGTCGGGGTCGTGGCGCTGCTCGCACTCACGCGACGGCTACCGGCCGATTCGGCGCCGCGCGCCCGACCGGCGGTGTGAGGTGACCCACGACCCGTTGCGGATACCCGAACGGCCGCTGCCTTGACCCGGGTGACGCTGCTCGGCGTCGTGGTCGTTGCGCTGGCGCTGCTGCTGGCGCCACGGCCCGCGAGCGCCCATGCGACGCTGCTCGAGACCGAGCCGGCCGACCGGGCGGCCCTCGACGCGGCGCCCGAGGCGGTGCGGCTGGTGTTCGATGAGGTCGTCGACGTCGCTCCTGACGGTGTGCGGGTCTTCGACGCCGACGCGCAGCGGGTGGACGAGGCGCTCGAGGACACCCCTGACCGCTCGATCGTCGCCGCGGCGCTCCCGCAGGATCTGCCGGACGGCGGCTACGTCGTCACGTGGCGGGTCGTCTCCGACGACGGGCACCCGGTGCAGGGTGCGTTCGCCTTCACCGTCGGTGACGCCGAGGCCGTCGACGACGCGCTGGTGGCCGAGCTGTTCGGCGGTGGAGCCGACAGGCTGCTCGGCACGCTCGGTTCGCTGCTGCGCGGACTCGGCTACCTCGGGACGCTGTTCGCGGCCGGCGCCGCCGTCTTCGCGCTCGCGATCGCCACCAGCGGTGCCGACCGGGACCGGGCGCGGCGCCTGGCCGTGCTCGCGGCTGCCGGTGGGGCGCTCGTCACCGTGGCTGCCGTGCCGGTCCAGACGATGGCCGTGACGGGAGGCGGGCTGTTCGAGTCGCTCGCCCCCGGCGGCGGCCTCGGTGCCACCCTGTCCGGCTCGTTCGGGCAGGGCACGTTGCTGCGTCTGGCGGCGCTGGCGGGGCTGGTGGTGGCGTGGCGTCGGCGCCCGGCCACGGCCTGGTTGCTCGCTCCGGCGGGTCTGGCGCTGGCCTCCTACCTCCTGGACGGCCACCAGCGCACGGCGGATCCCGCCTGGCTGGTGGTCGGCGCGGATGCCGTCCACCTCGGGGCCGGCGCCGTCTGGTTCGCGGGACTGGTGCTGGTCGCGCTCGGCCTGCGGGCGCGGTCGATCGACGACGACCCCCTCGACGGCGCGACGCTCGTGGTCGGGTTCAGCCGGGTGGCGGGGTGGGCGGTGCTCGCGATCCTGGCCGCCGGGACGGCGATGGCCTGGGCGCTCGTCCGCGTGCCGCGGGGGCTGTTCGCCACGACCTACGGCCGGTTGTTGGTAGCCAAGCTGGTCGTGGTCGGCGCCCTGCTGCTGATCGCCGTCCTCAACCGGCGCCGGCTGGTGCCCGCGGTCGCAGCGCGTCTCACCCCGGCCGGGAGCAGCGACGACGCGACGCCCGATTCGCGGGAGCAGGTGGAGCGCCGGGCTCGCGCGGCCTGGGCACACCTGCGACGGACCGTCCGGCTCGAGGCGGTCGGCGTGGCCCTCGTGCTGATGCTGACCGGGTTCCTCGTCGTCCAGCAGCCGGCCGCAGACGAGCTCGGGGTGACCGGCGCGTACCAGACCACGGTCGAGTTCACGGACGAGCTCGACCTCGACGTCGTCGTCGACCCCAACCGGGTCGGCCGCAATGCCATCCACCTGTACGTCCTCGACCCGACCGGACGCCCGGCCGACGACGTCGAGGATCTCCGGATCGAGCTGACCTACCTGGCCGAGGACATCGGCCCGTTCGTCGTGGAGCCGTTCGCCGCCGGCCCCGGCCACTGGGTCGCGAACGTCGACCAGCTCCGCTTCGCCGGCGAGTGGCGGCTGCGGGTCGTGGCCGCGGTGGATCGCTTCGAGGAGGCCAGCCGCGAGGTGGCCGTGATGGTCAATCCCTGATGCGCACGTGCCGCCCCGCCGACCGGGATGACGACCGCGGAGGATCCGTGCTGTCACGTCTGCCAGGCACCGTCGGCCGCGCGAGCGCCGTCGCATCCCTGCTCACGCTGCTCGTCGCCACGGCGGCGAGCGCCCACCCCTTCTTCCGCGACGGCGAGGCGCCGGTGCGGTCGCTGGCGACGATCACGCTCGACCTCGCACACGGGTGCACGGCCGACGGGGGGCACGACCAGGATGCCCAGAGCGCGACGACCGCCGTCGCGGTCGAGCTGGCCGACGCCGTCACGTTCGCCGAGCCCCACCCGAGCGACGGCTGGGTCGTCGAGGTCGAACAGGCCGACGACCGCGTGGAGGTGGTGACCTGGACCGCCGACGGTGGGGCCGAGCCGGCGCCGGCCTTCGACCTGGACGTCGTCCTCGAAGGCGACGAGGGCGACGACATCTGGTTCCGTGTGGTCCAGTCGTGCGACGAGCAGGTGCACCGATGGGTCGGCACGCCCGACCGACCTGCCGACGAGCCGGCGGTCAGCCTCGCGCTGACCGCGCCCGACCCCGACCGCCCACCTCCGGGCCCACAGGACCAGCACGATGCGATGGAGGAGACCAAGGAGGAGCCGCCGATGGACGCCTCCGAGGATCCGGACGACGCGCCCGACGACCCACCCGGCGACGATCCCGTCGTCGCGGCGGAGCCTGACGACGGAGCCGCGCCGGTGGGGTTGATCGCGGTCGCCGCGGTGTTGCTGGGCGGCGGTGCGTGGTTGCTGTTCCGCCGCGGCCGGCGAGACGCTCCGTGAGGTGGCGTCATCCCGAATCCGCACGGCGTGCGGCGGCGGTCACGATGATCAGCGTCGCGTTGTTGGCGGCTCTGGCCGCGCCGGCGTCGGCCGACCCCGCCGGCCCGACGCACTACCAGTCGCAGGTCGTCGCGGTCGAGGGTCCGGGGGCCGACGCCGTCGAGCTCGAGGTCCTCGGAGGCGACGCCTTCCTGGTGCTCCACGTGGCGCCGGGGACCGCGGTCGAGGTGCCCGGCTACGACGACGAGCCCTACATCCGCATCGCCGCCGACGGGGCCGTCGAGGTCAACGAGCGGGCGCCGTCGCGGTGGCTCAACGACGCGAGATACGGCGCGGCCGACGTGGACGTGCCGCCCTCGGCCGCTGCCGACGCACCGCCGCAGTGGGTCGAGGTCGCCGCCGACGGCACCTACGCCTGGCATGACCACCGCATCCACTGGATGTCGCCCTCCCTGCCCTCCCAGGTGGATCCGGGGGCCGGAGCGCGCCAGCCCGTCTTCGAGTGGTCGGTACCGCTGTACGTGGACGGGGCCGAGGTGACCGTCCACGGACAGCTCGAGTGGCTGCCCGGCCCGGGCCCCGCCGGCGCTGCCGCGTTGCCGGCCCTGCTCCTCGTCCTCGGGGTCGCGCTCGCGATGCGGCGCCCGGAGGCGCTCGGGCTGCTCGTCGCCATCGCGGTGGTGGCGACCGCCGGCGTCGGCGTGACGCTGAGCACCGGGTTGCCGCCGGGGGCCGAGGGTGAGCCCGTCGCACTCGCCCTGCCAGCGATCGCGGGTGTGCTGCTGGCCGTCGGTGCCAGCCGACCCCGCGGGGGGTCAAGGGCGAGTCGTCAGGCCTTGAAGGTGGCCGCCGGCGTCCCGCTGCTCGTGTGGGCGGTCACGCAGGCCGGTGCGCTCACGCGGCCGATCGTCGCGGGCGTGCTGCCGACGGGGATCGTGCGGACGGTCACGGCGCTGGCACTGGCGGTCGGCATCAGCGCACTCGTCGTCGGCGCCCGGACCCTGTGGCAGAACAGTGACCTGGAGCCCGAAGCCGGTGGGTCGCCGCCCTAGTCCTCGTCGTCCTCGCCCTCATCGGGCTCTTCGGGTTCCTCGGGCTCCTCCGGCTCTTCGGGTTCCTCGGGCTCCTCCGGCTCCTCGGGCTCCTCGGGCTCGTCCGGCTCCTCGGGACCCTGGCTGACCACGATCGTGACGACCGAGCCGCTCGGGACCTGGGTCCCCGGCTCGGGGTCCTGACTGATCACGAACCCCTCGGCGACGACGTTGCTGAAGTCGCGCTCGACCTCGACCTCGAGGCGCTGGTCCTCCAGCCGGAAGATGGCGTCGGCCTCGGAGCGGTTGACCACCGGCCGGACCGTGACCAGCTCCTCGCCGGCGGAGACGACGTAGGCGACCTGCGAGTTGACGGGCACCTCCTCGCCCGCATCCGGGTTGGAGGAGATGACCTCGCCCTCCGCCACCTCCGACGAGAACTCGCGGGTCCGGTCGCCGGGGACGAGTCCGGCCTGGCGCAGCGCCGCGAGCGCGTCCTCCTCCGCCATGCCGACGATGTCGGGAACGGTGGCCAGCTCGCGGCCGAGCGAGACCGTGAGCGCGACCGTGCTGCCCTCCGCGACGAGGGTGTCGGCGCTCGGCCGCTGCCGGATCACCCGACCCGGCTCGACCTCGTCCGAGAACTCCTCGTTCACGTCGCCGACCTCGAGCCCACGCTCGGTCAGCACGTCCTCCGCCTGGTCGAGCGGCAGGTTGACGACGTCGGGGATCGCGATGCGCGGGCCCTCCTCGCCGGTGAACAGGCCGGCGAGGAACCACGCAGCGGCGACGACCGCGAGGATCGACAGGATGGCCAGCGTCCCGTAGGCGGCCCCGCGCCGGCGCCGTTCCTGCTCGTGGGTGCGCACCTGACGGGTCGCCGTGGTCGGCTGCAGCAGCGCCGTCTCCTCCGCGGAGAGCACGGCGGGTGCGGCCACGGGGTTGCCGACACGGGCGTTCAGCAGGTCGTCGCGCATCTCCTGCGCGCTCTGGTAGCGGTTGGCCGGGTTCTTGGCGAGCGCCCGCATCGTCACGGCCTCGGCGGCGGGAGACACGTTGGGATCCCACTCGCGCGGCGGCCGGGGTGGTTCCTGGACGTGTTGGTAGGCGACGGTCACCGGCGAGTCGCCGGTGAACGGCTGCTGGCCGGTGAGCGCCTCGTAGAGCACGACACCGAGCGAGTACAGGTCGCTGCGCGGATCGACGTCGAGCCCCTGCGCCTGCTCCGGCGAGAGGTACGCCGCCGTGCCGAGCACGGCCGCCGTACGGGTCACGGTCTCGTTGTCGACGGCGCGTGCGATGCCGAAGTCGGTGACCTTCACCGTGCCGTCGTCGGCGAGCAGGATGTTGCCCGGCTTGATGTCCCGGTGGATCAGCCCGCGGTCGTGGGCGTACTGGAGCGCGGCGCACACCTCCCCGCAGACCTCGAGCGCACGGTCCTCGGTCAGGCCGCCGGCGGCGATCGCGGCCTGGAGCGAACGGCCCTCGACCAGCTCCATGACGATGAACGGCCGGCCGTCCTCGGTGCCGGTGTCGTACACCGCGACGAGGTTGGGGTGGTTGAGCCGTGCGACGTGCCGGGCTTCGTCGTGGAACCGGCGGGTGAAGGCCTCGTCCTCGCGAAACCGGTCCAGCAGGATCTTGACCGCGACCTCGCGACCCAGCGTCTGGTCGTGGGCGGCGTAGACCTCGGCCATGCCGCCGCGACCGAGTAGATGTCGCAGCTCGTACCGCTCGACGAGCACGCGGCCTTCGCTCACCAGGGCGCTCCGAGAGAGAACAGGGAAGGGACGGAGGCGGAGCCTACCAACGCTGTCGTGGGACTCACCTGACCATCGTCCGTTCTCGACGGGTGGGGTGCTCGGTCGTCGGGGGCTCAGTTGCCGAGGATTGCGGCCATGACCTCCCGGGCGATCGGCGCGGCCACGCGTCCGCCCGTCGCGTCCTCGCCGGCGTCGGGCAGGACGACGGCGACCGCCACGTCCCGGTCGGCGAACCCGATGAACCATGCGGTCGGCGTGTCGGCGTCCTCGGCGGTTCCGGTCTTGCCACCGACCTCGACCCCGTCGATCCGGGCGGCGGTGCCGGTGCCGTTGTCGACCGCGGCGACCATCATCCGCCGCAGCTGGTCGGCGGTGCGCGGCGTGACGGCCTGGCTGTCGAAGCCGCTCTCGCTCCATGCCGAGACGTCCGGGCCACGCAGCCGCCGGCCGGAGGGGTCGCGCACGGTCTCGATCAGGTGGGGCTGCATCAGCTGGCCGTTGTTGGCGATCGCGGCGGCGACGATCGCGAGCTGGAGCGGGGTGGCGCGCACGTCCCGCTGCCCGATCGCGCTCTGGGCGGTGGAGGGCACGTCGAGCTCGGCAGGGATGGTGCTCTGGGCCACCTCCAGCTCGTAGGGGATGGAGCGGTTGAACCCGAACCGTTGCGCCTGGGCGATGAGCTCCTCGTCGCCGAGCTCGACACCCAGACGGGCGAAGACGGTGTTGCAGGAGACCCGGAACGCGTCGTGGAGGGTGATCGCCTCGCCGTCGCCGCAGGCGCCGCCGCCGAAGTTGGAGATGTTCGCGGTCGTCTGGGGCACGTCGTAGACGACCTCGTCGGGGAACGACGTGTCGGGTTGCAGTCCGCGCTCGAGCGCCGCCGCCGCGATGACGACCTTGAACGCGGAGCCCGGCGGGTACAGCTCCTGGCGGGTGCGGTCCAGCAGCGGCCGGTCCGGGTCGTCGCGGACCGCGTCCCACGCCTCGCGGATCTCGGTGGCCGAATGGCTCGACAGCGGGTTCGGGTCGTAGGTCGGGTTGGCGTAGCTGGCGAGGATCGCCCCGGTGCCCGGCTCGATGGCGACCACCGCCCCGATCCGGTCGCCGAGCGCGTCCCTGGCGGCGCGCTGGGCCACCGGGTCGATCGTCAGCTGCACCGCGTTGCCGGGCATGTCGGTCCCGAAGATCAGGTCACCGAGGTTCTGCGCGACGACCTCGGTCGGGCGCCCCGTGAGGTCCTCGTTGCGGGACGCCTCCAGCCCGGCACGCTGCAGGATGAATGAGTAGTAGCCGGTCAGGTGGGCGTAGAGGCCGCCGTCCGGGTAGGTGCGCAGGTAGCGCAGCTCGCCCTCCGTCTCGACGGATCGGGCCACGGCCTCCTCGCCGACGACGATGGGTCCGCGCTCGATCTGGTACTCACGGATGATCACGCGCCGGTTCGCGGGGTGGTTGGCGAGGTCGTCGGCCTGGACGAGCGCGATGACGTTGAGGTTGACGAACAGCGCCGCGAACAGGACCACGGTGACGGCGGCGATTCGTATGATCTGCTTGCTCATCGGCGTCCCTCCGGACGGCCGAGTGCCGCTCCGCGAGACTCGTCGCTGGCGCGCAGGAGCAGGGCGACGATGAGGTAGTTGGCCAGCAGCGACGACCCGCCGTACGACACGAACGGCAGCGTGATCCCCGTGAGCGGGACCAGTCGTGTCAGCCCGCCGACGATCACGAACGTCTGGAGGGCGACGACCACCGTGAGCCCGACCGTCAGCAGCGTGGCGAACTCGTCGCGGGCGGTCAGGCCGATCTTGAACCCGCGTGCGACGAACAGCAGGAACGCGACCAGCAGCGCGGTGGCGCCGAGCAGGCCCAGCTCCTCACCGATCACCACGAAGATGGCGTCGGTGGCCGAGAAGGGCACGTCCTGCGGTCGTCCGAACCCGATGCCCGTGCCCGTCAGCCCGCCGGTGCCGAGCGCGAACAGGCTCTGGGCGAGCTGGTAGCCCTCGTCGGTCACCCGGCTCCACGGGTCGATCCAGATCCGGACCCGGACGCGGACGTGCCCGAACAGGTGGTAGACGGCGAACGAGCCGATCGCGAACGCCACCGCCCCGATCGCCGGGTAGGCGAGCCGACCGGTGGCGAGGTAGAGCATCGCCAGGAAGGCCCCGAAGAACAGCAGCGCCGAACCGAGGTCGCGCAGCCCCGCCATGATCACCAGGGCCATGCCGGTTGCGACCAGCAATGGTGCGAGATGGCGCGGCGCGGGCAGGAGCAGCGGGCCGACCCGCTGGGTCGCGACCGACAGCAGGGGGCGCTTCCGTTCGAGGTAGCCGGCCAGGAACAGCACCATCGTCAGCTTCGCGAGCTCACCCGGCTGGAAGCGCATGCCGAACAGGTCGATCCACAGCTGTGCGCCGTTGATCACGCCGGCGGTGATCCCCGGCACGAGCGGGAGCAGGAGCAGCACGATGGTCGCGAGCCCGAACGTGTACTGGTAGCGCGCCAGGTCGCGGACGGACCGGATGAACAGCAGCGTGGCGCACATCGCCCCGACGGACACCGCGGTCCACACCGTCTGGGCGGCCGCGAGCTCGCTGCCCGTGGCCAGGTCCACGCGGCGTACGAACACCAGGCCGAGCCCGTTGAGCAGGAACGCGATGGGCAGGAGCGCCGGGTCCGCGTCAGGGGCGGCGTAGCGGACGGTCAGGTGGGCCACCATGGCGATGACCGCCAACGCGATGCCCGTCACGATCGCGGTCGGGGGGATGTCGGGTGCCTCCGACCAGCCGAGCAGCAGGCCGGCGACGACGGTCACCGCGACGGCGAACGCCAGCAGCCGGGCCTCGGCGGCACGCAGTGCGGCGCCTCGGAGGGGCGTGACCTGCCCCGGGGCGCTCACGGCGTGCCGCCCTCGGCCTCCGTGTCGTCACCGTCCGCGACGTTGGTGTCCTCGTCGACCGCGTCCCTGCGGGGGGCCGCGCTCACGATGCTGCGCGCATCGCGGAGGTCGGCGGCGGGGATGCCGTCCTCCAGACGGGGCCGGTACCACGGCTGGATGTCGTCGAGCGGCACCCGCGTTCGCTCCACCACCCGCGCGAGCTCGAACGGTCCCACCTGTGCGTCGATCCCCTGGTAGATGACCACTTCGTCGCCGTCGACGCCGACGAAGTGCTGCTGGGAGAGCAGGAACTGGGCGCCCACCACGAGCAGACCGCCGAGGACGGCCAGACCGAGCAGCAGGCCGGTGATCTTGGCCACCGCCGGGCCGATCCGCCGAGGCTCCGGCTGGGCCGGTCGGGGGCCGCCGGACTTGCGCAGCTCCCCGTACGAGCCGAGCCGACCGGCCCAGTCCTTGGCGTTCCCGGCCTCCTGACGGGTCGTGATCGACACGGTGGCCGGCGCGTCGGCCCGCTCGGGCGCACGCTCCACCGGGAGATCGTCGGCCTCGTACCGGAGCAGGATGACGGTGACGTTGTCGGGGCCGCCGGCGTCGTTGGCGAGGTCGATCAGCTGCCGCACCGTCGACTCGGGGTCGCTGCCGGCGAGCAGCCCCTCGGCGATGAGGTCGTCTGGCACCACGCCGGTGAGCCCGTCCGAGCACAGCAGCAGCTGATCCCCCGGCTGGAGATCGAGCGACATCGAGTCGACCTCGATGTCCTGGGACACGCCGATTGCGCGGGTGATGATCGACCGCTGCGGGTGCTGTTCGGCCTCTTCGCGCGTGATCTGGCCCTCGTCGACGAGGTGTTGGACGAACGTGTGATCGTCGGTGAGCTGGCTGAACTGGCCGTCGCGCAGCAGGTAGGCCCGGGAGTCGCCGACGTGGGCGACGTGCAGGCGTCGGCCCTCGACCATCGCCGCGGTGAGCGTCGTGCCCATCCCGCGGTACGACGGGTCGCTCTCGGCCATCTCGGCGACCGTGGCGTTGGCGGCGACGACCGCCTCGCGAAGCGCGGCGACCGCCCCGGAGGCGTCGCGGAAGATGTGCCCGTCGAGGTTGGTGATCGGCTCGAGCGCCAGGCTCGAGGCGACCTCGCCGGCGAGGTGACCTCCCATGCCGTCGGCGACGGCGAAGACGCTGTCCCCGACGAGGTAGGCGTCCTCGTTGCTGTCGCGCACCTGGCCGACATCGGTGTCGCCGGCGACCACCAGGCTCCTCATCGCCGCACCTCGATCCGGGTCTTGCCGAGGCGGATCTGGTCACCCGCCGCCAGCGGCGTCGGATGGGTCACCTTGGCGCCGTTGAGGAACGTGCCGTTGGTCGAGCCGAGGTCGCGGACCGACCAGCCACCGTCGTCGGGCAGGATCTGGGCGTGCTCGTCGGACACGTACAGGTCGTCGACGAGCACGTCGGCATGGCCGGACCGCCCGAGCGTCACGCCGTGTCCGGCGAGCCCGAGCACGCGTGGTGAGCCGCTCGGGGCGTGGACGACGATCTCCTTCGGGATCTTGCGCGACCGGCGCCCCGACTCCGAGGCCGTGGCGACAGCGGGGCGGGGCGGTGGTCCGGCCTTGCGTCGTGGCCCACGCAGGTCGACCACGACCGCCCGCAGCGTGCGCGCCAGGAAGACGTACAGCAGCAGCAGCAAGGCGAACTTGAGGAGGGTGAGCAGGGTGATGGTCACCGTCAGCCCTCCACGAACTCCACGACGACATCGCCGAGCTCGATCCGGTCGCCGGGCCCGACCGGCTGCTCGGCCGCCTGGACCCCGTTGACCCGGGTCCCGTTGGTGGAGCCGAGGTCCACGACCCACCAGCTGGCGCCGCGACGAACCAGGGCCGCGTGCTCGCGCGACACGGTCGAGTCCTGGAGCGGGACGTGGCAGGACGACAGACGCCCGAGGGTCATGCGGTGGCCCGACACCGCGACGGTCTGGCCGGCGCTCGGACCGGTCACCACCCGGATGTGGAGCGAGCTCCGTGGTGTCTGCGAGATGGTCTGGGTCCGGTCGATCCCGGGCCGTGGGTCGGCGGCCGGGTCCGAGCGGGGCGCGGACGGGGCGGCGCGCGGCGGCGCCGCGGCGGCCGACCGTTGCTCGACCACCTCGACGCGGCCGGCGAGCTGGTAGCGCCCGAACGCGACGTCGTCGCTGACCTCGATGCGGACCTTGGCCGGTCCTCGCAGCAGCCAGCCCCGGTCGCTGGCGGTCCGGACCACGACCTCGGCGAGCTCGCGCGGCAGGGACGTTCCGAAGCCCGCGAGCCGGTCGTGGTCCTTCTGGCTGACCTGCACGAGGTAGACGTTCGGGATCACCACGCCGTCGGCGGTGACGTGCTGATTGTCCTCGGCGTAGCGCTGGATCGCCTTCGCGAGCTCGACCGGCTGCAGCCCCGACCGGAAGGCGCGCGCGAAGAATCCTTCGACCGCGCCCTCCAACCGGCGCTCGAAGTCCTGCAACACGCGCATGGGATCCTGCCTTCCGGCTCGCCTTCGCGGGCGGTGACGCATCGAGCGAGCGGACGGCTCGGGCGCAACCTGGTCGCCCAGAGCGCACCCGCCCCTCCAAGTCGTGCCAGAGCGTAGCCGAGCCCGGAGGGTTCCCGACCCGTACAAACGTCGCGCGTTGTCGGTTCCAACGGGCCGTTGCTACCCTCCGCGCCTTGCCTTGGGCGAGTGGCGGAATTGGCAGACGCGCACGGTTCAGGACCGTGTGACCGGAAGGTCGTGGGGGTTCAAGTCCCCCCTCGCCCACCACGACACAATGGGCCGGTACCCCCCATGGTGCACGAACCGGCCTGTTCGCTCACCATCCCCACTGTCCCTGTCTGATCGGTGGGCTCCGACCCGGAATCACCTCCCGTCTCGGAGCCTGCCTCTGTACGCTGATTGCCGGCCGGCGGCGGTGCGCACCGGCAGCGGTTGCCCGTTTCAGCCAGTGCGGACCCTCGATGGCCATGGCGAGGCCGACGGACGTTCGGTTTGGGGGCGTTGATGCAGTGCTCGGTGTGCGGGCACGAGAACGCCAGCGACGCGAAGTTCTGTGCCCAGTGCGGCACGGCGCTCACCGCGACCTGCCCGGTGTGCAGCCACGACGTCGAGCCTGACGCCAAGTTCTGCTCCAACTGCGGCTCGGCCCTGGCGGTCGACGACGAGCCGCCGGGCGACCAGGACCTCAGCCGGTACGTCCCCGAAGCGCTCCTCCACAAGATCCGGGCCGCCCGCGCCGGCGGGGCCATGCGGGGGGAGCGACGCACCGTCACGATGCTGTTCGCCGACATCGAGGGCTCGACGGCGGCGGCGGAGCGCCTCGACCCCGAGGAGTGGGCCGAGGTCGTCAACGGGGCGTTCGAGCACCTGATCGCCCCCGTCTACCGCTACGAGGGCACGTTGGCGCGGCTCCAGGGCGACGCGATCCTGGCCTTCTTCGGAGCCCCGATCGCGCACGAGGACGACCCGATCCGCGCCGTCCACGCCGGCCTCGAGATGCTCGACTCGATCCGCGGCTACGCCGACGACGTCCGGCGCCGCACGAGCGTGCCGATCGCGATCCGGATCGGGATCAACACCGGTCTGGTGGTGGTCGGTGAGGTCGGCTCGGATCTGCGGGTCGAATACACCGCCCTCGGCGATGCCATCAACGTGGCCGCTCGCATGGAGCAGACCGCCGACCCGGGCACGGTCCGCATCACCGAGCACACGGCCGGGCTGCTCGAGGAGGTCTTCTCCCTGACCGAGATCGGGCCCGTCGAGGTCCGGGGCCGCTCCGATCCGGTGACGGCCCTGCGTGTGGACGGGGTCGCCGCCGCGGGCGCACCCGAGGTCGCGGCGGCCCCGCTGGTGGGTCGTGATCGGGAACGGGCCGAGCTGTCCGGCGTCCTCGAACGGCTCGAGGCCGGCGTCGGCGGCGTCACGACGATCGTGGGGGAGGCCGGGATCGGCAAGTCCCGACTGCTCGCAACCATGCGGGACGACGCCGAGGGCCGTTTCGCGGTGGCGGGCACCAGCGATGCCCCGGGCGACATCGCCTGGTTCGAGGGCCATGCGCGGTCGTTCGACACCGGCGTGCCCTATGCGCCCTTCCTCGATGGCGCGGTCCGTTGGCTGGGTCTGGTGGAGCTCAGCGACGCCGCCGCCTACCGCCGCATATCGGAGGGGGTCGCGCGGGTCCGGGGCGAGCCCGACCCCGACATGACGACCTACCTCGCACACGTCGCCGGGGCGCCGCTGCCGGACGAGGGCGCGGCGCTCGTGGAGGCGCTGGAGACGCCGGTGCTCCACGACCGGACCACCGACGCGATCGTGTCCTACCTCGAGGCCGAAGCCGCCCGACGGCCACTGGTGATCGTCCTCGACGACCTCCACTGGGCTGACGCCCTGTCGCTCGTCCTGGCCGAGCGCCTGATCGCGTCGGCCGAACGGGTCCCGATCGCGCTCGTGCTGACCCTGCGGCCGGTGCACGACGAGCCGGCATGGCGGCTGGTCGAGACGGCCACGCGTGAGGCCGCCCATCGCCACACCCCGATCCAGCTTGACGTCCTCGAACCGGCCGCAGCGGATGCGCTGCTCGAGATGCTCCTGGGTGAGCACAGCCTGTCGCCCGAGGAGCGGGAGCAGCTCCTCCAGCGCGCCGACGGCAATCCCCTGTTCGTCGAGGAACTGGCCGGATCCCTCGGGGACGCCGCTGCTTCGGACGTGCCGACGTCGCTGTCGGGGCTGCTCAGCGCACGGCTCGACCGACTCGACGAGGACGGCCGACTGGTCACCGAGGTCGCGGCCGTCGTCGGCCGGGAGTTCGAGCCCGATGCGGTGGCTGCGCTCGTCGACGACGTCGACGTGGACACGACCCTCGCCGCGCTCGTGCGCCATGGTGTGCTCGCGGAGCGCCGGCGGCTCCCGCGGCCCCTGTTCGCGTTCCGACATGCGCTCATCCAGGAGGCGGCCTACAACACCGTCCTGCTGCGCGATCGACGCGAGATGCACGGCCGGCTGGCCCGCTACCTCGAGGACACCCACCCCGACGTCCCGCACGAGATCGCCCGGCACCACCTCGGCAGCGACACTCCCGACGCGGCGTTCCCGTGGCTGGTCGAGGCCGGGACCCGGGCCAACCGGGCGATGGCCCTGGCCGAGGCGATCCGGCTGTTCACCACCGCTCTCGACCACGTGCCCGCCGACGCGGACCCCGACGACATCGCCGGGGTGCATCTCGGGCTCGGCGAGGCGTACTCGCTCGTTCCCGACCTCGATCAGGCATCGGCCGCGTACCAGTCGCTGGTCGAGATCGGCCGCGAGACCGGCCGCCCGTCCCTCCAGGTGCGCGCGCTCAACCGGCTCGGCTTCAACGCCGCGGTCATCGGCGCGGACTTCAACGCCGCTGCGGACTATCTCGACCATGCCCGCACCGTGGCCGAGGACGCCGGCGACGAGCTCGGCCTTGCCGAGTACCACATGAACGCCTGCTTCGTCGCGGTGGCACAGGGTGAGCTCGAGAGCGCGATCCAGCACGACGAGGAGACCGCCCGCCTCGGCACGGCCCAGGGGGTCGACCGGATCCGGGTCGCCGGCCTGGTCCGCCGTGCCATGAACCTGGTGGCGGCAGCGGAGTTCGACCGGATCGAAGCGGCGCTCGACGAGGCCCGTCGGGCAGCGGAGGAGATCGGCGACGCGGAGTCGGTCGCGGTCCTCGCCGCCAACGGCGAGGCGCTGTTGCGCGAGCGGGACGGCGACCTGGCCGCGAGCCTGGAGCAGATGACCGATGCCGCCAAGACCCTGCACCGCTACGGGTCCTTCTACACCGCCATCGTCGAGGCCCATGCCGGCCGGACAACCGGGCTGCTCGGCGACATCGAGGCCGCCATCAGCCTGCTCGCCCAGGCGGTGCGTACGGCCGAGGACAAGGGGCAGGCGTTCGTGACGGGCGGCGCCTCGGCCACCTTGTGCCTGTACTACACGATCTGTGGGGACGACCAGGCGGCCACTGACCACCGCGAGCGGGCGCTCGAAACCCTCGCGTTGCCCGTCGGCGACTATCTCGCGTCGACGGTCTGGGCCGAGCTCGGGTACGCCGCCATCGAGCGACGGGCGTGGAGCGAGGCCGAGGCCGACCTGACGCTCGGGTTGCAGGCGTCGTCGAGCAGTCGGTTCTGGGAGCGGCCACGGCTGCTCGCGGGTGCCGCCCGGACCGCGCTCGAGGAGGGCGACACCGACCGGGCCAGCCAACTCGTGGAGGAAGCGGTGAGCTACGCCAGCGCCCGCGGCATGCAGGTCTACGGCCCGCTGCTCGGCTATACCTCCGGGCTGATCGCGCGGGGCGAGGGCGACCTGGCCCGGGCCGCCGCCGAGCTGGCGGACGCGGATGCGGGCGCGGGCCGGTCCGGGATGCGGTTGCTGGCCGGCGACATCGCCGCGGCCCGCGCCGAGGTGGCCGCCGCGGTCGGTCAGGACGACGAGGCGGCGATGCATCGGCAGCGGCGAGAGCGGCTGATCGCCGAGATCGCGGACGGCGTCGCCGACCCCGACCTGCGGGACGGGTTCCTGGCGCGGATGCAGGCGGCGTCGGTGACGTCACCGGAGCCGCCGGGCTGATCGCACAGTGACCCGCGGCCATCGACGGGACGACGGAGAGGACGAGCGAGTGAGCAAGCCGGTTCTGCTCGCGGTCGACGACGACCCACAGGTCCTCGCCGCCGTGCGACGCGACCTCCAGGCGCGGTATGCGCGCGATTACCGCATCGTGGCCAGCGACGGCGGGCCCGCTGCCCTCGAGGCGACCCGGGAGCTGCACCGACGGGGGGACGAGGTCGCGCTGTTCCTGGTCGACCAGCGCATGCCGGAGCTGTCGGGCACCGAGTTCCTGCTCGAGGCCCGCGACCACTACCCGGACGCCCGCAAGGTCCTTCTGACCGCGTACGCGGACACCGAAGCCGCGATCCAGAGCATCAACGAGGTCGGGCTCGACCACTACCTCATGAAGCCGTGGGATCCACCGGAGGAGACGCTCTACCCGGTCCTCGACGACCTGCTCGACGACTGGTCGGCGGCGCGGCCGGCCCCGTCCGACGGCATCCGGGTCGTCGGGGCACGCTGGGACGCCGCGACCCACGACGTCAAGGACTTCCTCGTCAGGAACCAGATTCCGTACCGCTTCCTCGACGTGGACCGGGATCCGGAGGCCGCCACGCTCCTCGACGCCGGGGCCGATGCAGAGCCGCTCCTGCCGGTGGTGTTCTTCCCGGGCGGCGAGGCCCTGACCCAGCCGGGCCCGCGCGAGCTGGCGGGCCAGGTCGGGCTCCAGGTGCAGGCCAGCGCGCCGTTCTACGACCTGGTGATCGTCGGCGCCGGACCGGCCGGGCTGGCCGGCGCCGTCTACGGCGCTTCGGAGGGCCTGCGCGTCGCTGTGCTCGAGCGCCAGGCACCGGGGGGCCAGGCGGGCACGAGCTCCCGCATCGAGAACTACCTCGGGTTCCCCAACGGCATCAGTGGCGCCGACCTCGCACGCCGGGCCACCGCCCAGGCCAAGCGGCTCGGCGCCGAGATCCTGTCGCCGGTCGAGGTCACCTCGGTCCGGGCCGAGGGGCCGGCGCGGGTCGTGACGCTGTCCGACGGCCGCGAGCTGTCGTCGCACACCGTGCTGGTCGCCTCCGGCATGCGGGTGCGCAAGCTCGACGTGCCCGGCATCGCGGAGCTGACCGGCACCGGCGTCTACTACGGCGCGACGTTCGCCGACGCGACGAGCTACCGCGACGAGCGGGTGTTCCTCGTGGGCGGCGCCAACTCGGCCGGGCAGGCCGCGATGATGTTCTCGCGCTACGCCGAGGAGGTGACGCTGCTCGTCCGGGGCCCCTCGATCGCCCTGAAGATGTCGCAGTACCTCGTCGACCAGGTGGAGGCCACCGACAACATCCGGGTGCTCACCGGCACGCAGGTCCGCGAGGTGCGCGGCAACGAGCGGCTCGAGGAGGTCGTCCTCGCCAGCGAGGAGGCCGGGCAGACCACCGAGAAGGCGGCCGGGCTGTTCGTGTTCGTCGGCGCGGTGCCCCACACCGACTTCCTCGACGGTGCGGTCGTGATGAACTCGCGCGGGTTCGTGCGCACCGGACCCGACATCGCCGGGCCCGGCGAGAAGCCCCGCGGCTGGCCGCTGGAGCGTGACCCTTACCTGCTCGAGACCAGCGTTCCCGGCATCTTCGCCGCCGGCGACGTGCTCGAGGGAACCGTGCAGCGGGTCGCGTCGGCGGTGGGCCAGGGATCGATGTGCATCTCGCTCGTCCACCGCTACCTGGCCACCGTGTGACATGGACGCCTTCCAGCGGCTGAAGCAGGTCGGGCTGTTCACCGACCTGTCCGACGACGACCTCGGCCGCATCTGCACCGACGTGGGCGAGGTGAGCCTGCAGCCGGGGCAGGTGCTGTTCGAGGAGAACGACCCTGGCGACCACGCGTACGTCGTGACCTCCGGAACCGTCGAGGTGCTCAAGGCCACCGAGGGCCGCGAGGCGTTGGTGGCGGTGCGGGAGCCCGGCAACGTGATCGGCGAGATGGCGCTGCTCCAGGAGGCACCCCGCATGGCGACGGTGCGTGCCCGCACCGACGCCCAGCTGCTGTCGATCTCGAAGGCGACGCTCGACCAGCTGCTGGAGTCGAGCCCGTCCGCCGCGCGCGCCATGTTCCGCACGCTGCTCGAACGGATGCGCGAGACCTCGGAGCGGCTGCGCCACAGCGAGCGCATGGCTCAGCTCGGGACCCTGACCGCCGGCGTGGCCCACGAGCTGAACAACCCGGCCGCCGCGGTACGCCGGGCGGCGCAACGGCTGGACGAGGAGCTCGACGCCTACACCGCGCTCGCCGTCGAGCCCCCGACGACCGACGGCGGGCTGGCCCGCCAGCGGGCGCTGGCCCTCGTCGGCGAGTCCGACCGCACGCCGGGACCCACCGACGCGCTCGCCCGCAGTGACGCCGAGGCCGCGGTGGAGGAGTGGCTCGGTCAACGCGGCGTGGAGGACCCGTGGGCGCTCGCGCCGGCGCTGGTGGAGGCGGGGATCGACGTCTCGCTCCTCGAGAAGCTCGGCACCGACGTCGAGGGCCCGGCGCTGTCCGACGCGGCGAGGTTCCTGGTCGCGTCGCGGGTGATCCACGATCTCGTCGGCGAGGTCGGCGAGGGCGCCCGCCGCCTGTCGGAGATCGTGAAGGCACTCAAGGGGTACGCGTTCCTGGACCAGGCCCCTGTGCAGGACGTCGACATCGTCCAGGGTCTTGAGGACACGCTGGTCCTGCTCGGCCACAAGACCGGGCACGTGCGCGTCGAGCGGGAGTTCGATCCGAACCTGCCGACGATCACCGCGTTCGGCAGCGAGCTGAACCAGGTCTGGACCAACCTCATCGACAACGCCTGCGACGCCCTCGCGGAGGTCACCGACGCCACCCCCACGCTGACGCTACGGGCCTACCCCGACGGATCGGACGTGGTGGTCGAGATCGAGGACAACGGCCCGGGTATCCCCGACGACCTCCAGCAGCGCATCTTCGATGCGTTCGTCACGACCAAGCCCCCTGGTCAGGGCACCGGCCTCGGACTGCAGATCAGCCACCGGATCGTCGCGCTCGAGCACCGCGGCGAGATCACGGTCGACTCGCAGCCCGGTCGGACGACCTTCCGCGTGGTGCTGCCCGTGCAACCCGACGCCCCCGAGCACCACCCGACGCCCAGCGAAGAGAGTCCATCGATGAGCACCGCGCCGTGCAAGCACCTGGCCACCGTGGAGGACGGCCCGAAGCCCGAAGGCGGCTGCGAGGCGTGCCTCGAGCTCGGGGACACCTGGGTCCACCTGCGCTTCTGCGTCGCGTGCGGGCAGGTCGGGTGCTGCGACGACTCGAAGAACCGCCATGCACGGCGCCACGCGGAGTCGAGCGGCCACCCGGTGCTGCGCAGCAAGGAGCCCGACGAGAACTGGGCATGGTGCATCCCCGACGCCGTCGGCCTGGAGCTCGGCCCATGAGCTCGGCAACCGCGGACGTGCTCACCACGGCCCGCGCGGCGATGGACAGCCACGCATGGGCGGACGCGTTCGAGCTCCTCACCGACGCCGACCGGTCGGAGTCACTGCCGCCCGACGGCTTGCAGATGCTCGCGGAGGCCGCGTGGTGGTCCGGCGAGCCCGAGATGGTGCTCGAGGTGGGCGAACGGGCCTACGCCGCCTACCTGGAGTCGGGCGAGAAGAATGCGGCCGCCCGGGTGGCCGTCGAGCTGGCCCAGCAGTACGCCATGCGGATGGCCGGCCCGATGGTGGGGGGGTGGTTCGCCCGCGCCGAACGGTTGGTGGCCGACGACCCGGACGCGCCGGTCCACGCCTACCTGGCGTGGATGCGCGGCTTCATGGCCCTGGCCCTGGAGGGTGACGCGGACACGGCGGTGCACCACTTCGACGAGGCACAGGAGATCGCCGACCGGACCGGGGACCGCAACGTCGCGGTGCGTAGCCTGCACGACAAGGGTCGGGCCCTGTGCGCGCAGGGACGGTTCGACGACGGGGCGGCGCTGATGGACGAGGCCATGGTGGCGGCCGTCGGCGGGGAGCTCGACCCGCTGCCGGCCGGCATCGTGTACTGCAGCATGATCGGAGTGTGCTCCCACGTCGAGGACTACCAGCGCGCGGCCGAGTGGACCGACGCGACGACCCGGTGGTGCGAGCGGCTGTCGATCACGGGGTTCCCCGGGGTGTGCCGCGTCCATCGTGCCGAGATCCTGCGGGTCCGCGGTGCCTGGGACAACGCCGAGGAAGAGGCGCGACGCGCCTGCGAAGAGCTGCCGCGGTTCAACCTGCTCTCGGGGCTCGGCTACGCGTTCTACGAGATCGCAGAGGTACGTCGACGAATGGGCGACTTCGCCGGCGCGGAGGAGGCCTACGGCAAGGCGCACGAGTTCGGACGCGACCCCGAGCCGGGGCTGTCGCTCGTCCGGCTCGCGCAGGGCAACGTCGCCGCCGCCGCTGCCGGCGTCCGCCGGGTCCTGGCCAACGACACCCTCGACCCCGTGTCCCGGGTGCGACCGCTCGCGGCACAGGTCGACGTCGCCCTCGCCGCCGGCGACCTCGACACCGCGACCGCTGCGGCCGACGAGCTGCGCTCCCTCGCCGAACAGATCGGCACCCGGGCCATCAGGGCCAAGGCGGAGTACGCCGCCGGCGCGGTCCAGCTGGCCGGCGGCGATGCCGCGGCGGCGGTCCCCGAGCTGCGCCGGGCGCTCCAGGGCTGGCAGGAGATCGACGCGCCCTACGAGGCGGCCGAGGTCCGCGTCCTGCTCGGCCGGGCGTACCGGGACCTCGACGATCTTGACGGCGCGGTCATGGAGGTGCGCGCCGCCCGAGACGTTTTCGAGCGTCTGGGCGCGGCCTGGGCCGCCGAGCGCACCGGCGAGCTGCTGGGTGAGCTCGCCAGTCCGGGCCAGACGCCGGAGCGGGTCCGGCGGGCCTTCGTGTTCACCGACATCGTGAAGTCCACCGACCTGGTCGCCGTGATCGGAGACGACGCGTGGGAGGATCTGCTGAGCTGGCACGACCAGACCCTGCGCTCGGCCTTCGCCACCCACGGCGGCGAGGTGGCCCACCACACCGGCGACGGGTTCTTCGTCACCTTCGGCGACAGCGACTCGGCGCTTGCCTGCGCCGTCCGCGTCCAACGGGCGCTCGCCGAGCACCGCCGGCAGCACGGCTTCTCCCCGCTGGTGCGCATCGGGGTCCACTGCGCCGAGGCGACCCGCCGCGGACAGGACTACAGCGGCGGGGAGGTGCACAAGGCGGCACGGATCGCGGCGTTGGCCGAGGGTGGTGAGATCCTCGCCAGCGAGGACGCGCTGGAGGAGGCCACCGCCGCGTTCACCGTCGCGGACTCGCGCGAGGTGACGGTGAAGGGCATCTCGGAACCCGTTCGGGTTGCGGCGGTCGAGTGGCGCTGACCTCACCGACACGGACGGGTCGTCGGGCGCTGCCGGCCCGTGTCGCGGCGACGCTCAAGGTGAGGGCCGACGAGGAGCGGCTCGTCGGCTGGGTCGCCGCCCTGTTCGCCGTGACCCAGGCGGGACAGGGGCTCGGCGCGAACACGGCCGACACGCTGTTCTTCCTCCGCTTCGGTGTCGAGTTCCTGCCCGTCATGATCCTGGCGTCGGGGCCGGTCGTGATGCTGTGCACGCTCGGGCACACCGCGGGGCTCGGCCGGTTCGGTGCGTCGCGATGGCTCGCCGCCGTCCTGTGGGGGCTGGCCGGGTGGCTCGTGTTCGAGCGGATCGCGGTTGCCGTCGGCATGCCGGGCGTCTACCCGGTGGTGTGGCTCGGCGGCCAGGTCGCGATCCTCGTCTCGTTCACCGTGATGTGGAACGCGGCCGCGGAGGTGTGCACGACCCGGCAGGCCAAGCGGCTGTTCCCGCTGTTCGCGTCGGCGGGCATCGCCGGCGGCATCGTGGGCAACGCCCTGACCGGCCCGCTCGCCGCGCTGCTCGGCACGGAGAATCTGCTGCTCGTGCACGCCGGCCTGCTCGTCGGCGGTGCGCTGGTGATGACCCGAGCCGTCCGCCCCTTCTTCACGCTCGCCGATCCCGACGATGGGGGGTCGGTGCTCAGCGACCTGCGCGCCGGGCTGGACGTGACCCTCCGAACGCCACTGCTACGGCTCGCCGGGGGGGTCGCGATCGCCTTCTCGGTGCTGTTCTTCCTGGTCGTGTTCCCGTTCGCGGAGATTGTCACGGCGTCGTTCGCGACCGAGGCCGAGGTCGCCGGCTACCTCGGGTTGTTCTCCGCGACGGCGACGGGGGTGACCTTCGTCGTGTCGCTGTTCGGCGCGAACCGTCTGTTCGCACGGATCGGCGTGGTCGCCACCCTGTTGATCGTCCCCATCGTGTACACGGCCGGCTTCGGGCTGTGGCTCGTCACGCTCGGGCTCGTGACGGCCACCCTGGTCCGCGGTGCCCAGTGGGTCGCCGTCAACGCGCTCGGCGCGACCGCGTGGAGCTCGCTGTTCAACGTGCTGCCCGACCGTCGTCGAGGGCAGGTGCTGGCCTTCATGGCCGCCGTCCCGACCCAGCTCGGGACGATGATCTCGGGTCTGTTGCTCATCGGTGGGTCACGCCTGCCGCCCCGGCAGCAGGCCGTCATCGGGCTCGTCGTCGCGGTCGTCGCGGTCGTCCTGGTCGCCCGGATGCGGCGCGCCTACGCGGGGGCGCTGGTCGAGGCGGTCCAGCAGGGGCTGGTCGAGGTGTTCTCGGCTCCCACCCCCGGCATCCAGAAGCCGACGCTCGACGCCGACGCCCACACCGCGCTCCTCGCTGCGCTGGAGGACTCCGAGCCGGCCGCGCGCGTCGTGGCGGCGTCGATGCTCGGGCGGCTCGGGTCGCCGGGCACGGCCGATGGCGTCACCACGGCCCTGCGCGATCCCGACGCCCGGGTGCGCGTGGCGGCACTGGAAGGCGTCGCCACGGACCCCGCAGCGGTGGCGTTCGCCCAGGACCTGCTGGGTGACACCGCCGCAGAGGTTCGCCGACGGGCGGTCGGGATCCTCGAGCGGCACGACGGCGAGCTCGGGCCGCTCGGCGACGCCGCGCTCGCCGACCCCGATCCGGTCGTGCGGGCGTCGGCCGCTGCCCTCGCCGTCCCGGAGACCGGAGGCGCGGTGATCGAGGCGATGCTCGGCTCGGCCGACCCGCGCGAGATCGAGGCGGCCCTGCGTGTGCTCGGACGCCGACCGGTGGCCGTCGCAACCGATCCCGCCGGCTTCGCTGAGCACGCGGACCGGCGCGTGCGCGCGGCCGCGGCCGGGGCGTTGGTGGGCCGCACCGACCGGGCCGATGCCCTGCGCCAGCTCCTCGACGACCCGTCGATCCGCGTCCGCACCGCCGCCGCGCAGACCCTCGCCGCCGACCCCGACACCGTCCCGGTGCTGCTCGACGTGCTCCAGTCCGGGTCGGTGCGGGCCTGTGACGCCGCGCTCCGCGCGATGACCGATGCCGGGGTCGCGCTGGAGGGCCTGCGCGATTGGGTCGCGGCCGAGGTCGACCGGGCACGCTACCTCCGGCACCACGCGACGACCCTGCAGGCGGGCGTGTCGGGCCCGACGCACGACTACCTGGCCCGTCTGCTGCGGGCACGGCAGGAGCGGCTCCAGGCGTGGGCACTGCTCGCGTTGGATTCGCCGGCGATGGAGCACGCCATGCCCGTCGTCCGACGCGGGATCTGGTCGGCCGACCCCGAGACGCGCTCGCAGGCGCTCGAGGCGCTCGATTCGATCACCGACCGGTCACTGGCGCGCGACCTCATCGCGCTGCTCGAGGACGACGCACCGGTCGGCCACCGCGACGCCCGGTCTACCCTGCGGGAGCTCGCCCAGGATTTCGACGAATGGATCCGGGCGCTGGCACTGCGAAGCCTGGCCGAGGACCTGGCCGCCGACCTCGACCAGCTGCACCGGGCGGCGCGCACCGATCCGTCGGAGCTGGTGAGGGCGGCGGTGTCACGGTGGGAGCCGACGCACATGGACGAGATCCGCCTGCTCGACACGGTCGACCGGGTCGTGGCGCTCCAGCACGTGGCGATGTTCTCCGACATCGACCCCGAGGACCTCGAACGCGTGGCGCTGGTCACCACCGAGCGGCGCTACCAGCCGGAGGAGGTCGTGTTCACCTACGGCACGACCGGCGACGAGATGGTCGTCGTCATCGCCGGCGAGGTGGAGGTGCGTCGCCCGGGCGGTGAGCTGATCCGGACCTACGGTCCCGGGGAGCACGTCGGCGAGCTGTCGCTGCTCAGCGGCCGGCCACGGGCCGCCGACGTCGTCGCCGGCGGTGACGGCGTGCACGGGCTCGTCCTCCGGGACGTCGAGCTCACGGCGATCCTCGAGGAGCGCCCCGAGGTGGCGATGGCGATGCTCGGCACGCTGGCGGAGCGCCTCGCCACGATGTGACCACGACCCGCACCCGTCAGCCCGAGCGTGGCAAGCGGTCATCAGTCCTGGGCATCGGCTCGGGCCCGGTGCGCCGCCACGTGCACGCGGGTGGCGCAGGTCTTGGAGCAGAAGCGTCGCTGCCGGCTGCGCGAGTGGTCGAAGTACAGCCGCTCGCAATCGGGCGCCGCGCACCGCCCGAGGCGGTCGGACCCGTAGTCGACCAGGGCGTTGGCCAGTGCCATGGCGAACGACGCTCCGACGTGGACGACCGCCGGCCCGTCGGCCGCGACGTAGTGGAAGTGCGGCTCCTGACCGTCGTGCTGGGTCACCCGCGGCGAGGGCTGGAAGTCCTCCAGGAGCGCATTGAGTCGGACCACCCGGGACTCGCGATCCTCCACCGCGACGACGTGGCGGATGCGCTCCGCGAGAGCCGCGAACTGCGCGACGTCGAGCTCGTCCTCGGGCAGCACGTAGAGCCGGAGCAGCTCGCCGAGATCGGCGCGCGTCACCTCGCCGTCGCGGTCGATGAACAGGTTTGCCAGGGCGACGGCCTCGTCGACCGTGCTGCGCGTATACGCGCCGTATGCCATCTGGACGCACTCACTTGGCAGGTACGGGCAGTGTCCGATGTAAGCGTGATGCTTGCAAGAGAACCTTACGCCATAGTAATGTCCTTTGCGGGATAGGGAACTTACGTGGCCAGGACGGCTGGTCCACGATCCGTGGGGAAATCCGAGCTGGTGAGGAGACGAGGATGGGACGGGTTGGGGAGCGTGGAGCACGGACACGGGCGGGCCGGGCGTCCAGGATGGTGGCGGGGGCGCTCGCCGCGGCCTTGATCCTCGCCGCGTGCAGCGGGAACGGGGAGGCACCGGAGGCGACCGATGAGCCGGACACCGGCTCGAACGGCGACGCCGAGCCGGTCGCGACCGACGGCGATACCGAGGAGCTTCGGATTCGCCAGTCGGGCGACCCGGGAAGCCTCGACCCGGCGTGGCTGGACGGGACCACCGAGGACGCCATCCTGATGACGATCATGGAGGGCCTGGTGTCGTTCCGACCCGGGACCGACGAGATCGTCAATCAGCTCGCCGAGACCTTCGAGTCGTCCGACGACGGCCTGCGGCACGACTTCACGCTCAAGGAAGGCATCCAGTTCCACGGCGGGTACGGCGAGCTCACCGCCGAGGACGTGAAGTTCTCCTTCGAGCGGATCGCCGGCCTGACCGACCCGCCGCTCGGATCGTGGTACGAGGGCGACTGGGCCACCCTCGAGGAGGTCGAGGTCACCGGGACCTACACCGGCACGATCGTGCTGAACGAGCCCTTCTCGCCGCTCATGGTCAGCACCCTGCCCGGTAACGCGGGCCTGATCGTGTCCAAGGCTGCCTTTGAGGACATGGGCGAGGACGGGGCCGGCGCGCATCCCATCGGCACGGGCCCCTACGAGTTCGTCAGCTCGACACCCGGGAGCGAGACGGTCGTCCAGCGCTTCGCGGACTACGGGGGCGCCATCGAGGGCTTCGCCGAGCGTCCGCAGTGGGAGCGGATCGTGTTCGTCCCCATCGAGGACGACAGTGCCGCCGACATCGCGCTCGAGACCGGTGACGTGGACTTCGGCGGCATCTCCGCCGCCGCGGTGAGCCGCTTCGAGAACGACCCGGACTTCGTCGTCAACGCGCTGACCACCTTCGACTACGGGTGGGTCGGGATGAACGTCACCGACGAGGTCCTGTCCGACGTGAACATCCGTCGGGCGATCCGTCAGGCACTCGACGTCGACTCCATGCTCACCGCCGCCTTCGAGGATCGCGTGACACGGGCACATGCCCTGGTGTCCCCGGAGATGCCCGTGGGCCACTGGCCCGACGCGCCCCGCTACGAGCCCGACGTGGACGCCGCCCTGGCGCACCTCGACGCGGCCGGGGTGGAGGACCTGTCGCTGACCATGACCATCGACGAGCAGTCGGGCTCGCGCACGATCGCCGAGGTCGTGCAGGCCAACCTGGCCGAGATCGGCATCGACGTCGAGATCGAGCTGATCGACGGCACCGAGATGCTCGAGCGCGCCCGAGACGGCTCGATCCAGCTGTTCTACTACTCGTTCAGCAACAGCGCCGACCCGTCGTGGGCCACCGTGTGGTTCACCTGCGACCAGGTCGGTGACTGGAACATCATGTCGTGGTGCAACGAGGAGTTCGACGCGCTGCACCGGGCGGCGTTGATCGAGCAGGACCCGGCGACGCGGACCGACATGTACATCGAGATGCAGCAGCTGATGGACGAGGACGCGGTCGCTGCCTGGCTGCTGTACCGCACCAACTTCTACACCCACACTCCGGACCTGCAGATCTCGGTGATCCCGGCCAGGTACGGCAAGTACGCGGCGTGGGACTTCCGTCGGTAGCCACCCTCCACCGGATGTGAGGACCCGGCGAGGAACCGCAGCGTGCTCCAGTACCTGCTGAAGCGCCTCGGCATGACGATCGGCGTCGTGCTGCTGGTCATGCTGTTCCTCGCCGCGGTCGTCCATCTCATCCCCGGTGACGCCGCGACCCTGATCGCGGGGCCGCGGGCGCCCGAGGCGACGATCCAGCGGATCCGCGCCGAGATGGGGTTGGACGACCCACCCCTGGTGCAGGTCGCCTCGTTCATGTGGGGCGCGGTCCAGGGCGATCTCGGCCGTGACTTCGCCAACAACCGCTCGGTCGTGTCGCTGGTCATGGCGGCGCTGCCCCACACCGTCGTGCTCGCGGTCACCAGCCTCGGCGTCGCGGTCGTGATCGGGATCCCCCTCGGCGTGCTCGCGGCGACCCGCCCCGATTCGCTGCTGGACCGGGCCACGAGCCTCCTGTCGGTGTCGTTCATCACCATGCCCTCGTACGTGGTCGGGCTGTTCCTGCTCCTCGCCTTCCCGGTCGCCCTCGGAGTGCTGCCTGCAACGGGCGCCGGCAGCTTCTCGCAGCCGGTCGACTACCTGCGTCACCTCCTCCTGCCGACGGCCGCACTGGCGATCACCTGGGTCGGCTACTTCGCTCGGCTCGTGCGAGCCAGCATGCTCGAGGTCATCGGCGCGAACTACATCCGCGTCGCCCGCGCCTACGGCCTGCGGGAACGGGCGATCTTCTACCGCTACGCGCTGAAGAACGCCGTGATCCCGAGCGTCGCGATCCTCGGCGTCTCGCTCGGCAACCTCATGGGCGGTGCCGTGTTCATCGAGTTCATCTTCGCCCGACCAGGGCTCGGCAAGCTCGCGCTCGACGCCATCAGCACCCGCAACTTCCCGATCCTGCGCGGCGCCATCCTGGCCATCGCGCTCCTGTTCGTGCTGGCCAACCTCGCCGCGGACCTGTCCTACCGGTTCATCGACCCTCGCATCCGGGTCGAGGAGGCCAAGCCCTAGATGGCCGCACCCGAGCGTGTCCGAGGCACCAGCCGGCTCATCCGAGGGCCCGTCGAGCTGGTCCGCGACGTCGCCCGGCGCCCCGCGGGACTGCTCGCCCTGATCATCCTCGCGGGGCTGGTGCTGGCCGTCACCGTCGGTCCGCTGCTCGTCGCGGACCCGGCCGCGCAGGACATCCCGCGCCGCCTGGAGGGGCCTTCGTTCGAGCATCCCCTCGGCACCGACCATCTCGGCCGCGACCTGTTGGCACGGCTCGTGATCGGGGCCCGGATCGCGCTCGGCGTGGCGGTCCCGGCGGTCGTGCTGGCCATGGTCGTCGGCCTGATCCTCGGCCTGGCGGCCGGCTACCTCGGTGGCCGGGTCGACAGTGTCGTGATCGTCGTGACCGACGCACTTCAGGCGTTCCCGGCCGTGGTCCTGGCACTCGCGATCCTGGCGCTGCTCGGCCCGTCGTTGCGCAACGTCATCGTGGTGATCGCGCTCGCGTTCGCGCCCGGCTATGCCCGCGTCGCGCGCGCTTCGGTGCTCGCGATCAAGCAGAACGTCTTCGTCGAGGCGGAGCGGGCGCTCGGCGCCAGCAGCGCCCGGATCGTCCTCAGCCACATCCTGCCGAACGTCATCGCCCCGATGCTGATCCTCATGGCGATCGACCTGCCGGTCGCCGTCACGATCGAGGCGGGCCTGTCCTTCCTCGGGCTCGGGGTGCCGCCGCCGACGCCGTCGTGGGGCGTGATCCTCTCCGACGGGTTCGCCCGTGTGCGCGAGGCGCCGTGGCCCGTGCTCGGGGCGGGCCTGACCCTGATGGTGACCACCCTCGGCTTCACCCTCCTCGGTGAGGCGCTACGGGACCGCCTCGACCCGACGGTCCGTCAGGCGCGCAAGGTCGGCATATGAGAGGCACCGATGTCGTGCTCACGGTCGAGGGTCTGGACGTCGTCTACCACGTCGATTCCGGACGGCTGCAGGCGCTCGACGACGTGAGCTTCGAGCTCCGGCGCGGCGAGATTCTCGGGATCGTCGGGGAGTCGGGCTGCGGCAAGTCGACGCTCAGCTCGGCCCTGCTGCGACTGATCGCGTCCAACGGCCAGATCACACGGGGACGGATCGAGCTGGGCGGCCGTGACCTCATGACGATGAACGCCCGACAGCTGCGCGAGGTGCGGGGACGGGGGATCGCGATGATCTTCCAGGATCCGCTCACGAGCCTGAATCCCACCTTCACCGTCGGCGACCAGCTCGTCGCGGCCCAGCGGGCGCACGGGGGCGACGCGTCGGGCCGCCGCGAGCTGACGCGCCGGGCGATCGACATGCTGACACAGGTGGGGATGCCGGACGCGGCCGAGCGCATCGACTACTTCCCCCACCAGTTCTCGGGTGGCATGCGGCAGCGGATCATGATCGGGATGGCGTTGCTCCTGCAGCCCGACCTGCTGATCGCCGACGAGGCGACGTCGGCGCTGGACGTGACCCTCCAGGCACAGATCCTCGAACTGCTGCGGCAGCTGCGGCGCGACCGGGGCACGTCGATGGTGTTCATCTCGCACGACCTTGGTGTGGTCAGCGAGATCTGTGACCGTATCGTGGTCATGTATGCGGGCCGGGCGGTCGAGCAGGGCGAGGTGGCGGCCGTGCTGGCGGCCCCGAAGCATCCCTACACGCAGGCGCTGCTCGCGTCCGTCCCGACGAAGGAGCGGCGGGGTGAGGACCTGGCGACCATCCCGGGCCGGGTCCCCAGCCTGTCGGCACTGCCGGCGGGGTGTGCGTTCGCGGACCGCTGCCCGCACGCCCAGCCGGTCTGCACCGACCCCGGCCCGACGCTGCTCGACGTGGAGGGTCGGGCCGTACGGTGCCTGCTCTACGACCCGGCATCCCCCCGCTACGACCCCGCAGCGGTCGCCCCGGTCGATCGCGCCACGGGCTCGGGGCCGGCGGCCGGTGTGGTCGCCGCGCCGGCCGCCACGGAGGCCGACACGCTCGTGCGACTGCGGGGGGTCGAGGTGCACTTCCAGGACCGCCGCAGCATCGTCGGGCGCCTGCTGCGACGCCCGCCGGGGGTGGTCCGGGCCGTCGACGGTGTCGATCTCGACATTCGTCGGGGCGAGATCGTCGGCCTGGTCGGGGAGTCGGGCTCCGGGAAGACCACCCTCGGACGCAGCATCCTCGGGCTCGTGCCCGCGACGGCGGGAGAGATCAGCTACGACGGCCGGGACCTGCGCGGGCTCGAGGGTGCACAGCTGCGTGGGCTGCGACGCCACGTGCAGATGGTGTTCCAGGACTCGCACGCGAGCCTGAGCCCCCGCATGCGGGTGCAGCAGCTCTTGACCGAGCCCTATCGCATCAACCGCGTCCCCCCCGAGGAGCGGCGGACCGTCCCCGAGCTGCTCGACATGGTCCAGCTGTCCGCGGAGCAGGCGTCCAAGTACCCCCACGAGCTGTCCGGCGGGCAGGCCCGTCGCGTCGGGATCGCGCGCGCCCTGGCGCTGCGGCCGCAGTTCATCGTCGCCGACGAGCCCTCGGCCGGCCTCGACGTCTCGGCGGCCGCGAGCGTGCTCAACCTGATGAAGGAGCTCGCGGCCGACTTCGGGCTGACCTACCTGATCATCACCCACGACCTCAACCTCGTGGGCTACATCGCGGACCGCATCGCGCTCATGTACCTCGGCCGGCTCGTGGAGACGGGTCCGACCGACCGCATCTTCGATGCCCCGACGCATCCCTACACACAGGGGCTGCTCGACGCCGTGGCCACACCCGATCCCGACCGGCAGGCCCGATCGGGCCGCCTCCTCCTCGCCGGCGAGATCCCGAGCCCGAAGACCCCGCCGGCGGGCTGCCGCTTCCACACGCGCTGCCGCTACGCGAGGGGCCCGTCGTTCGAGGACGTGCCCGAGCTCGAGCCGGTCCACGACGGCCACCACGTCGCCTGCCACCACTGGCGGGATGTCGTCACCGATCCCGATCGGGCCGCCGGGCTCGCCGCCGACACCTCTCGACACGTGAGCGTCCCGCCGCCGGCGCAGGGCTGACACGGTGCGCACCGTCCGGGGCTACGAGGACGTCTGGATACCCCTGTCCGACGGTTGCCGGCTGGCGGCACGGCTTTGGCTGCCCGACGATGCGGAGCTGCGTCCCGTCCCCGCCGTCCTCGACTACCTCCCGTACCGGAAGAACGACGGGACGGCGGCCGGTGACGCCGTGCGGCAACCCGCCCTGGCCCGGCACGGCTACGCCGCCGCGCGGGTCGACCTGCGTGGCAGCGGTGACTCGGACGGGCTGCTGCTCGACGAGTACCTCC